>JACRLM010000031.1 GCA_016235255.1 Nitrospinota bacterium
AAATTCTACAGATTCTGAGCCTCACAATGTTCGAGAAAACCCCGTTGGATCAACTGCTTGCGGAAACTGTCACAAACGGATTTCAGCCGGTTTCAGACAATCAGCTGTTTTTGTTCGACTAACGTTGGGACACTAGTGATTCCTTATACATAATGACAGGCTCGATTTTCCTTAATGGGAGCGGCCATGTCAAGGAAGGGTGTTCGAAAAGAGCGTAAAGTAGCATCTGAGCGTATAGAGCGTATAGAGCGAAGAGAAAGAAGCGCCACGGTCCGATTGCGGCGGGAGGGGGGTTATGATAGTTTCAATAATATGTACGTGGGCATGATGAAAGTGGCGATATATGTTCCGCACGCCAATTCGTTGAAAGAAAAACGCAAGGTTGTGCGGAGCGTGAAAGACAGGGTGAAAGCCAGGTTCAACGTCTCCATCGCGGAGGTGGGGGCGCTTGACCTTTGGCAGCGCGCCGAGTTTGGCGTGGCGGTGGCGGCGGCGGACGCGGCGCACGCGGACAGCCAGTTGAGCGCCGTGCTAAACCTCATCACCTCCACGGCGGACGTTATCGAAGTGTCCACCGAGCTTGAGTGCAGATAGAAAGGGTATGAAGTGAAACGGTTTCACAGGGCCGACAGGGTGGGCGAGGAAACGCTGCGGGACCTGTCCCATATCATCCAGCGGGAGATGAAAGACCCGCGCCTTGGGTTTGTGTCCATAACGCGGGTGGAGATGGCAAAAGACCTGCGCCACGCCAACGTTTTCGTCTCCGTGTTCGGGCCGGAGAAGGACAAGCAAAAGACGATGGAGGCGCTCAAGAGCGGGGCCGGATTCATCCGCGGCCTTCTGGGCAAACGGCTGAACCTGCGGGCCACGCCGGAGCTTACGTTCCATCTGGACGACTCCATGGAGCACAGCGCCCGGATACAGGAATTGCTAAGGAAGG
Organism: Nitrospinota bacterium; assembly: GCA_016235255.1. NCBI lineage: Bacteria > Pseudomonadati > Nitrospinota > Nitrospinota bacterium. The sequence continues at coordinate 941 of JACRLM010000031.1, forward strand.
TGAAGAAGGAGGAAGAGCCAGAATGAAGAACATACATTTCACCAAGAGCTTAAGTACCACCGCAAAAAACCTTGAGCGGCGTTTTGACGAGAGCAAAAATGTGCTGGATTATTTCGACAATAACGCCGCCATTCGCCGGATAAACGCTAGAAGCGCGTCAGGTAACAAATCCGACAAGTTGCATCGTCGCAAATGCGACATTTGAAGTACATATTTTACTCTTTACCGCCAACTCCGGGTGTGCAATCATTACCCCGGCTTGAGGCGGAGGGCCGCCGGAAATAGTATAATCAGGTTTGATTTGTGGAGCTTTGCCGCCGATGAAAAACGGCTTGAAAATGGTCGTGCTCATAAAGCAGGTGCCGGACACCTCCAGCAAGGCGGGTGTGAACCCGGACGGCACCATAGACAGGGCGCGGGCCAAACGGATGATGAACCCGTTCGACAAGTTCGCGCTCCAGAAAGCCCTGGAGATGAAGCAGGCAGCCGGCGGGGGTGAGATCATCGTGGTCTCCATGGGCCCGCCCCCCGCAATAGAGGTGCTCAATGAAGCGCTGGAATTCGGGGCGGACAAAGGTTATCTGCTCACCGACAGGCGGCTCGCCGCGTCGGATACCCTGGCGACGGCCTATGCGCTTTACATGGTGGTAAAACATTTCGGCGAGGTGGACATCGTGTTCACCGGCCTGCAGACCACCGACGGGGACACCGCCCAGACCGGCCCGCAGATAGCCGAAAGGCTCGGCATTCCGCAGATCACATATTGCGAGAGGCTTGAATACCACGACGGCAAGGTGAAAGCCCGGCGGGTGGTTGAAGGTGGCATTCAGTGGCTTGAAACGCCGTTGCCGGCCCTTATCACCGTGGCCAACTCCGCCGCAAAGCTCGCCCACAAAAGATTCGTCAACGTCTTCCGGGTCAAGCAGCTTGTCCGCGACAAGGAAGAAATGGCCAAAAAAATATTTACGATCGGGCTGGACGACGTGGGGGCGGAAGCCTCGCGCGCGGGGCTTTTGGGCTCGCCCACCGTTGTGGGCAAAACGTGGAAACTAGGCGAGGTGGGCGGATCGTGCGTGGTGTTCTCCGGCGATTCGCCCAGGCACAACGTGGCGCACCTTTCCGGCAAACTGATCGAAGACAAACGCGGAATCGAGGAGCTGATAGCGTGAGCCAGTACGCCGACGTGATGGTGGTGGCCGACCAGTTGCAGGGAGACATGCAGCGCATCGCCCTGGAGCTGCTGGGCGCGGCCCGCGGCCTTGCCGAAAAGCTGGGGGTGAAGGTGCAGGCCCTGGTGATGGGCCACGAATTGGGGGACATGCCTCAAAGATTGATATGGAACGGGGCGGACGAAGTGTTCGTCGTGGACCAGCCGGAGTTGAAGGAATACACCACGCTGACATACCGGCGGGCGGTGATTTCCGTGTTAAAAACGCTGCCGAGGCCTCCTCATATAGTGCTGTGCGGCGCCACCACCATCGGGCGGGACCTGGCGCCGAGGATCGCCGCGTATTTTGAGACCGGGTTGACCGCCGATTGCACGGAGCTTGACATCGGCGACTATGAACATAAAGGGAAAGCCGACCCTGCCAAGGTGGGCACATACAACAATTGTCTTTACGCCATCCGCCCTTCCTTCGGTGAAAGCTTGAAGGCGCGCATCATCGGCCCGTGGAAAAATCCGCAAATGGCCACAGCGCGGGCGGGGGTGATGGTCCCCGTGGGGGAGGACACCACGCGCACAGGGAAAATAACAGCCGTGCCGGTGAGTTTCGAGCAGTCCGATTTCCGCGTGAAGGTGATCGAGACCGTGCGGGACATGTCCAAGACTGTGGACCTGACAAAGGCAAAGGTGATCGTAAGCGGCGGATTCGGGCTGGGGAGCGCGGACGGATTTTCCGTCGTGAGCGACCTTGCTTCGGCGTTCAAGGACTCGGCGGTGGGCTCTTCGCGCAAAGCGGTGGACGCAGGGTGGATCCCGTACGCCCACCAGGTGGGGCAGACCGGCAAGTCGGTCCGTCCGGAGCTTTATATCGCGCTGGGGATATCGGGCGCGATCCAGCACCGGGTGGGGATGAGCAACAGCCACACGATCATCGCCGTGAACAAGGACGAAAAGGCGCCGATTTTCCAGTTCGCCCATTACGGGATAGTGGGGGACCTGTACGATGTGGCCCCGATACTCAAAGAACAGCTTTCCAAGGCCATGAAGGCCGCCGGCAAGGAGGCTTAAGACGTGTCCAGGATAGAATATGACGTTCTTCTGGTAGGGGCAGGCCCCGCGAACATGGCGCTGGCCATGCGGCTTGTGGAACTGGCCAACGCACCCATCCGCATCGGCATATTGGACAAGGCCAAGGCGATTGGCGGGCATCTGCTCTCCGGCGCGGTCTCCAACCCAAGGGTGATATCAAAACTGTTCCCGGACTGGGACAAAGGGGAGTTCCCGCTGGAAGGGATATGCAAGCACAGTTATTTAAGTGTGCTCGGCTCGGAGCGGTGGGAAGATGTGCCCCGGCCGCTGATGCCCCCGTATTTCAAAAAAGAAGGCTACGCCATCATCAATATTTCCGAAATGGCGGCGTACATGGCCGGCAAAATCGCTGAAAAGGCCGCCGCCAAAGAGGGTGTCGTTGTGGACATGTTCCCGGGATTCCCGGCCCGCTCCATCCTTTTCGAAGGCGACAGGGTCGTGGGGGTGAAGGTGGACAACACCGGCTCCGCCGCCGAGGACAATCTTTACGCGAAAGTCACCGTTTTCGGCGAGAAGGGTTTTGTTTCGCGCGACCTGATAGAAAAATTCAACCTCCGCAAGAATGGGCAGACTTACGCCGTGGGGGTAAAGGAAGTGTGGGAAACGGCGCAAAGCTACGAAGGCGAGGTGTGGCACACCTTGGGCTATCCGCTGGCGGCGGGGCATCTTGGCGGCGGCTTCATTTACGGGTGCAAGGGGAACAAGCTCATCATCGGCATGGTGATGGGGGCCGATTTCCCGGATCCGAACATCCGCCCGCCACAGGTTTTGCAGGAGTTAAAAAAGCACCCTTCGGTCCAGAAAATGATCAAGGGGGGGAAAATCATAAAATACGGCGCGTCCATTTTGCCGGAGGGGGGATATTACTCGCTCCCGGAAAAGTTCGCGGTGGACGGGGCGATGCTTGTGGGTGACGCGCTCGGCGTGCTGGACGTGAAGCGCTTCTCCGGGGTGGACAAGGCGATGGAGAGCGGGTATCTGGCCGCGGAAACCTTGTGGGAAGCGGTGAAGAAAGGTGACACTTCCGCCGCGGCGATGGCGCCGTTCAAGAAGAACCTTCTGGGCGGATGGGTGGGCAAGGAGCTATTCGACGCCCGCTATTTCCGCAAGACGTTCCATGAATATCCCCAGCTTCTCGGCTCGTTCGTGCCAAAGTTGCTGGACAAGATTGACGGCGGGGCCGGAGTGATCGGCGCCGCTATCGTCACTGGCCTTCTGGACCCGTTTGGATCGCTAAAGCTTATCGGGGCCAGGACGATGATAGAAAATCCCGGCGACATGGGGCCGGTGTCGTACAAGAATGACAGAAGCTATACCGTTCCGGCGTACACCGCCGGAAAACGCCCCGTTCCGGCCGGGTTTGACGAAACGACGATCTACTCCACTGCGGACGTGGTGTTCTACGCGCACACCCATTACGAAGAGGACAACCGCCATATAGACGAGTTCGACACGCAGGTGTGCCTTAAGTGCATAGCGCTTTACGACTCCCACGGAAAGGACACCCCATGCGTGGGAGACTGCACCGCCGAGGTCCACCAGACATTGACTAAAGAGGGGGTCCGCCGCCACGCCATGGCGCTGGAGAACTGCGTGCAATGCACCACCTGCGAGATCGTATGCCCATACGTGAACCTGCGGGTGAACGCCGCCTTCCACGGTTACGGACCTGATTTTACTGGTATGTAATCCCTTCGGCGGGCAGGAAACGCCCCGCCGCCACGCTCCAATCCAACTTCAAACACTCACACCCTTTCCGGCGCCCCTTGCCGTAAGCCTCCTGTAAGTAATTAATAAATAAGCAGTTTCGGCGATTTTTGCGTCAAGTATTTCATCCTTCTTCCGATGAGTAATTACTGTGATGGAAAACACTTAAGAAAAGGAGCAAGCAATGCACTCAAATTTCAACGCCGTCGGGACTCAGGGGGCAAGCAACGCCATACATATAAAAAGGAACGCCGCGCCCCAGCAGGCCCCCCAGCAGGCCCTGGCGGGGAACGATCCGGACAGGGATGGGGACAACGAAAAGTCGGAAGGCGCCGGGACCATCCGCAAAGAGTCCATGAGAGGCGTGGGCAAAGGCTGGAGCTTGAACGTTTCCGCCTAAGGCGCCCCCTGCCGTCTTATTTGCGGCGGAACGGGAAAAAGCCAATGACGGCGTCCCGCTCCGCCATTTTTATATTCCGATTTCCAAGGCTGATTTCCAAGGCTGATTTGACAATTCCGCATTCAATTAATAGAATATTTGCATCATGTTTACAAAGAAACTTACTCCGGCGATTAAACCGTGGCAACTTATCGTCCGCCGCGGAAGCCTGCCGGTGTAACTTTTTTCTTTCAGGCGACCGCGGATGAAGCCGCGGCCGCTCACTTAAGCCCCGGTTTCATCCCTTTAAACTCAAGGAAAGGGACAGGCATGCGCATAGACAGCCACCGGGGAGAAGGCTCCATGACGGGGATACTGATAGTTTTCCTCGCGGCGGCCGGATTTTCAACCAAGGCCATTCTGGTGAAATACTCATACAGGTATGGGGCCGACGCCCTCACCACGCTAGCTTTGCGAATGGCCTTTTCAATCCCGTTCTTCATCGCAATGGCGGTGTGGGGTGAAATGCGTTCCGAAAAGCGCATCTGCGGGAGGGATTTGGCCATCATCGGCGCGCTGGGGATCGTCGGCTACTACCTTTCGTCCTATCTGGACTTTCTGGGGCTTATGTATGTGTCGGCGGGGCTGGAGCGGCTGATACTTTTCATGTGCCCCACCATCGTGGTGGGGATATCCGCCATCTTCATGGGCCGCAGGATAACGGCGCGGGACATTTTTGCGCTGGCGCTATGCTATGCCGGAGTGTTCATGGCGTTTGCCAACGAAGCGGGACTGGACGGGGAACACGTGGCCTTGGGCGCGGCGCTGGTGGCCACGGCAACAGTCACCTATGCTATTTATCTTGTGACAGGCGCCGAGGTGATAAAGCGCGCCGGGGCGATGCGGTTCACCGCGTATGCGATGATCGTATCGGGCATGGCGGTGATGACGCACTTTGTCATGGCGAAGGAAACAGTGGCCGTCCGTGTATCGTCCGAGGTCGCCGGACTGGCCATTGTGATGGCGCTGATCGCAACGGTCATCCCATCGCTGCTGATGTCTGAAGGATTGCGGCGCATCGGGGCCGGCAAGACGGCCATTGTCAGCTCGGCCGGGCCGGTGATCACCATATGGCTTGCTTATATGACGCTCGGCGAGCCTGTGAGCGCCCCCCAGATAGGCGGAACGGCGCTGATAATCGCCGGAGCCCTGTCGGTCGGCGGCGATCCGGCGGGGGGGAAAGCGTGAAGGCCGTTAAATGGGCGCGCGGATTGCCACGGCCGCGCTGGCATCAAGCAAGGTTTCCGGTAAACTCGCCGGGCCCGCGCCTTTCAATCAGGGGAGCATATTCCTCCCCTCTTTAGATGCGGACATAATGCTTGTAATCAGTTTTTCCCAGGCGCGCAAACTGTATTAGAATGAACACGGGAGGCATTCGGTGTTATGTCGGCACATGAGATATTGATGGACTGGAAAGGCGCTCCTGATTCAGCCGAAACGGCAATCCGATGAAAACCCTGTTGGCCGATCATCCAGAGTATGATGTGACCGGGCAACTGGACATCAACCAGTCCCATCTTATCTACCGGGCCGTCATAAAGCCTGAGAATATTCCCATCGTCCTCAAAATCCTGCGCAACGACGCGACTCCCGCCGAGTCCTACCGGCTTTTCCGTGAAGCGGAACATCTAAAGCTCCTTCATGGGACGCGGGGAATAGTCGAACTGCATGAAATGGTCATGGCCGGGCCGTTGGCGGCGTTGGCGCTTCATGATATCGGCGGAGCCCCTCTCGACCAGGTTTTCCGGGACAAAAGGCCCGCGATGTCCCTGTTCTTCTCCATGGCGTCAAGCATCGTCGAATCGCTGGAACACATCCATTCCAAGGGCCTGATCCATCAGGACATCAATCCATCGAATATTGTTTTTTCATCCGGCGGCGCCGTGCAGATCATAGATTTCGACCTTGCCTGCGTCTGGAGCGAAGAGAGCGCCGCCATGCCTGGCCAAGGGGTGGGGACTCTCAACTTCATGGCGCCAGAGCAAACGGGAAGGACCAACCGCGCCGTTGATTTCCGCTCCGACTTCTATTCACTGGGAGTCACCCTCTTCTGGCTACTGTCCGGAGAGCTTCCCTTCACCGCCGACACCGCAATGGACCTCGTCGCAAAGCACCTCGCAAAACCGGCCCCTCTTCTTGATCAGTCGCTCCGGATTCCAGCCGGCCTTTCCGCAATCATCGACAAGCTCCTCCAAAAGGCGCCTGAGGACCGATATCAGAGCGCGGCCGGGATCCGGGCCGATCTGGAGTTCGTCCGGAAGCGCTGGAGCGAGGGGGCGGGGATCCACGATTTCATCCCGGGTGGAAGGGACAAGCCGGCCCATCTTCAGTTCCCCGAAAAACTATACGGCCGGGAGGAGATCATCCGGGAAGCCGCCGGCAGGGTTGCGGAGGGGCTGAAGCGAGGGGCCGTCATCTGGACCATCACCGGGCAGGCAGGAGCCGGCAAATCTGAATTGGCGAAGGCCGGAATAGCGCAACTGGCGGCGGCCAGGATAACCTTCTGCGAAGGGAAGTTCGATCAGGTCAACCGGACCATTCCGTACTCCGGGTGGAGCATGGCGATAGGCGCTCACCTCCGGAACGTTCTGGCGCTCCCCGCGGCCGAGCTGGACGAATGGCGGCAGGCCCTTAACGGACGGATGGGAGGAAGGGTGAAACCTCTGTTTGACATCGTCCCTCTCCTCGGACCGCTCATGGGAGCGCAACCGGACCTGCCCGAGGCTCCGGACGCGGAGACACGAAACCGCTTCCATTTTATTTTTCTCGAATTCCTGCGGTTCATGGTGGACCAGGGGGGGCCGACAGCCGTGTTCCTTGACGATCTGCAGTGGGCCGACGACGCCTCGCTGGAGCTTATAGAGATGGCGCTTTCGGGAAAATCCGTTACGGGCCTCATAATCATCGGGGCGTTCCGCGATGAAGAGTTGATGGACGGCTCGCGGCTGCATGACCTTATCGCGCGGATGGATTCATGGGCGGCCACGCATGTTAAGAGCGCTGTTGGCCCGCTCGGCGGCAATTCGATCACTTCCCTGTTGTGCGATACGTTCAAGCGGGAATGGCCCAGATCGGCGGCCCTGGCCAAACTGCTATTGGACAAGACCGCGGGGAATCCTTATTTCTTCCGGCAGATGCTCCTGAGCCTGTTCAAGACCGGCGAGATATATTTTGACGGCGCTTCTGGCGGGTGGAACTGGAATCTGGAGGCGATTCAACGCCGTCCGTTGGCCGGCACCGCTGTGGCGCTTACCGTTGAGCGCCTCAAGGGGATTGCCTCTGACACACTGGACACCCTAAGGCAAGCCGCTTGTCTCGGGCAACGGTTCGCGCTGGCGGACATGTCTCTGATCCTTGGTGTGAGCCAGACCCAAATCCGCAACCTGCTGGCCCCGGCCCTGCTGGACGGCTTCGTCCTTTCCGCCGGCGCGGAATACTTTTTTGCCCATGACAGGGTGCGGTTTGCGGTATATGAAAGCATACCGCCAGAAGAGCGGAAGAAGATCCATTTCACCATAGGCCGCGCGCTGAGGGACCAACTTGCGGAGCCGGCCTTGAAGGAACGCCTGCTTGAGGTGACCACACAGCTTAACTATGGGGCCGGCCTTATAACGGATGAGCGGGAGCGGCTTGGACTGGCGCGGCTTAACAAGGAAGCCGAAACGAAAGCTCGGCTCAACGCCGCCTTCGGCGACGCGGCCATCTTCATCGACGAGGGGCTAAAGCTCCTGCCCGCCTCCGCGTGGGAAAGCGACTACGCCTTGGCGTTTGCTCTTCACCGGGACAAAGCGCAGATTCTATATCTGGCCAATGATCCGGACGCCGCCGACCGTTTCGTCGATCTGCTCATGGAAAAGGCGCTCACCCCACTGTACAAGTTTCAAGTGTTCCGGATGCGCATCGTGTTCCATTCGGTGGCAAACAACTTTGAGACGGCCCTTGACCTGTCGCTCAAGGCCCTCAAGGAAGTGGGCATTGAGATCCCCCTTCATCCATCGGAAGAAGAAATCGGGCGCGAGGGGGCGCTGCTGGCCGGGATCATGGGGGCGCAGGGGCCGGCGTCGCTCCTGGAACTCCCGCTCACCGATGATTCGCAGAGCATTGCTCTGCAGAACCTGCTGGTGACAAGCCTGACACCGGCCTATATCAGCAATCCCCCGCTTTTTGCTCTGCTTGCGTTCCGGCTGTTGCGGCTGTCGTTCGAACAGGGCGTGAACGCCAGCACCCCGGCGGCGCTGGTCTTTTACAGCGCCATTCTGGCGTCGCAGAAAATGATAGGCCCGGCCTATGAGGTTGGGCTGCTCGCCTTGCGGATGCTCCAGCGGACCGACACAAGGTCAGTGAGAACCCGGGTCCTGTTCCTGTTCGCCACCACCATCGCCCATTGGCGCCGCCCTATGGCCGCGGCCCTGCCGGAGCTCAAAGAGGCGGTCCGATCCGGCATTGAGGCTGGCGACATCGAGTTCGCGGCCTATTCGCAGAATCACTATCACTATCAGAGCCTTTTCATGGGGCGTGATCTAACCGCTGTGATCAAGGACTTCGCCGATACCAGGGCGGCCATGCTAGGCATGCGGCAGAAAATGACCATCGACCATTTCAACCTGCTCGAACAGTTCGCCCTGAACCTGGGCGGCGCCAGCGGGAATCCAGCGGTCCTGCGGGGGCAGTACATCGATGAAGAGATCGAGGAGCGGGAGCTTCTCCGGACCGGGAACTATTTTTCGTTGACAGCGTTGTACATGTTCCAGGCCTATCTTCAATATCACTTCGGGAGCAAAGACCTGGCTGAAAAGAAGATCGGCCTTGCCTTAAAGTATGTGGCCTCCACCACAGGCATGATCCACCAGCCTATGGAGGTGTTCCTGCAATCCCTGATACTCGGCGAGCGGCTGGAAAAGAACCGCAACGCGCCGGACGAAGAGGCGCTTACTACCCTGAAGGCAAACGTGGACGCCTACCGTTCCTGGGCGGAAAACTGCAAGGACAACTATGAAAGCAAACGGCTCATGGCGGAGGCGGCGTTGCGGCGCGCTGAGGGAGCGGGGCTTGAGGAGATTCTCCTCCTTTACGAAGTGGCCTCAAAAAGCGCGGAAGAAAGCCAGAACTGGTGGGACCGGGCAATGGCCGGCGAGAAGGCGGCCGAATTCCTTTCCATCCGGGGGCTCGGCCGGCTGGCCATTCCCTATATTCGCCAGGCGGTGTTCGCGTACCAGCGATGGGGATCGGCCGCCAAGGTGTCGGAACTTGAGGGGCGCTTCAAGGATATCCTTGAACACGGCAGGCGGCAAAAGGCGGGCGCACGCGCCGAAAGCTCCTCCAGCGGGAGCGACTTGCTCAAAGGGCTGGACGTGGAGACCATCATCAACGCGTCAAGGGCCATGTCCCACTTGATAGCGCTCGACGACCTGCTCGTCGAGGTCATGCGGATACTTGTCGGCAACGCCGGGGCGCAGACCGGATACCTTTTGCAGAAAGGACCGGAAGGATGGAAAATCGAGACCATGGCAGGCGTGAACGAACAGGCCAGGCGGCTGTCCCCGGCGCTCGCGGCGGACACATCCGGCCTGGTCTCCCCGGCGGTGGTGCGCTTTGTCGGCCGCACCGGCCAGACGGTCCATCTGGACGACGCCTCCGCCTCCGGGCAGTTCGCCTCTGACGCTTATATAAGGGGGAAGAAGGTCCGGTCCCTGCTGTGCATGCCTCTTGCGTGCCAGGGAAAGACTCAGGCGATTCTGTATCTGGAGAACAACGCCGCCACCCACGCCTTCACCGGCGAGCGTGTGGAGCTGCTTAACATACTGGGCACCGAGGCCGCCATTTCCCTGCGCAACGCATCCCTTTTTGAGGAACTGCAGAAAAAAAAGGAATCGCTGGAAGAATCTGAAAGTTTCCTGCGGAGCCTTTTCGACGGAACAAGCGCGGCAGTCATGCTCATTGGCGATTCTGGCGTCATCGAATGCAACCAGGCTGCCGCGCAGATGCTCGGCGTGGAAGACAGGGACGCCGTCATAGGAAGAAGGATGGCGGATTTCGCTTCAACGCATCAACCTTCCGGACATCTCTCCACCTCATATGAGGTGGAGAAATTCCGCGCCGCTTACCGTGACGGGAAAAACCAGTCCGAGTGGGCCATGAAGACCGCCGGGGGACGGGAATTCTATGCGGATGTGCTTCTTACTCCAATCACCTACCGCGACAGGAAGATACTCCATGCGATTGTCAGCGATGTTGATTCGCGTGTCCGGTTCGAGAAGAAAAACAGGCAGCTTGACGAGGAACGGCGGTTTTTCACTGCGGTGACGGCCCATGAGCTCATCACTCCAACGACCTACCTTCAGACAGCGATTTCGCTGATAGAAAGGATGGGCGAGGGTCACGACGCGGGCTCCACGGCGCTCCAGGTCAAGGAAATCCTGGAGGCCAGCTTCGCCCGCCTGTCCAAGCTTGCGCAAAACACGGCTCTGCTCAACAACCTTAGCGCATTTGACCTGAAGCGGTCCGGCTTTCCCATCCAGGTTTATTATATAGTGGAGGCCGCGCTGGACAAAGCCCGCAAGGAGATATCGGCGCACAAGAGGGATATCATCATCAATGCCGGCGATCTTAAAGACCTTGAGAACGTATTAATACGGGGCGACTCTGACCTTCTCAAACGGCTATTCACCGAAGTGCTCTCAAACGCCATCAAGTACTCTCCGGATGGCGCGGCTGTCGAAATGCGGTGGGAAAAGAGTCCCGACAGCATAACCATGAAGGTCGCCGACCACGGGATCGGGCTGTCAAGCGAGGCCCTCGAACTGTTGCTGCACCCTTACTTTTCCTCGCACAAGATAGAACACCATCACACGTCGGAATACGAATATATGGGAGGCGGATTGGGGATCGGCCTTGTGGTGGCCCATCAGATCGCATCGGCGCACCGCGCCAACTTTATTGTGGAAAGCCCCGGGACCGGTAAGGGAGTGGTGGTGACGGTCACATTCCCCCTCCACGTCCCTTAAATCATTTGCCCGGATGGCGCAAGATGGGGGATTTGCATGGGCGTCAGTAGCTTTTCATCTCGATGTTAAGCTTCAAAATGCGATAACCGATCTGCCTTGGCGTCATGTTCAGAAGCCTGGCGGCCTTGGCCTGCACCCATCCTGTCTTGCGCAAAGTGGCGATTATCCTTTCCCGCTCGTCCTTTATGCCCAGTATGTCCTCCTCCCGGTCTGGCGGGCCAGGAATTTCATTCGGTCCGGCAAGGCGGCTTGCGCACCTGCCGGAGGCGCAGGAGATGTCCTTTTTGCCGATGACGGAGCCTTCGCACCGGACGGCGCTTCGCTGGACGCAATTTTCCAGCTCGCGGACGTTGCCGCGCCAGCCGCAATCTGTCAGCACGGCAAGGGCCTCCTGGTCCATGGAGATGCGGGCGCCGCATTCCCTGCCAAGCTTGCCCAGAAAATGTTCCACCAGATGGGGTATGTCCTCCCGCCGCTCCCGAAGGGGAGGGATGTATATAGGCATAACGTTGAGCCGGTAATAAAGGTCCTCGCGGAACCTTTTTTCAGAAACGGCCTTTTCCAGGTTCATATTCGTGGCCGTGATCAGCCTCACGTCCACCGTGATGGTTAGCGATCCGCCCAGCCGCTCGAACTGGCCTTCCTGCAGCACACGCAGAAGCTTGGACTGGAACGCCGGTGAAGTGTCGCCAATCTCGTCGAGGAAAAGCGTCCCCTTGTGGGCAAGCTCGAACCTCCCCGGTTTGCTCGTGATGGCGCCAGTGAACGCCCCTTTCTCATATCCGAAAAGCTCGCTTTCCAGCAGCGTGTCCGGAATGGCCGCGCAGTTGAGCTTGATGAACGGGCCGGCGGCGCGCGGGCTTGCGTAATGTATGGCTTTGGCCACCAGCTCTTTGCCGGTCCCCGATTCGCCCCGGACCAACACTGTGGTGTTCCATTTTGCCACTTGGCGCACATTTTCAAAAACGTCCATCATCACTTTTGAAATGCCGACCATGTTTTCCGGATGGAACTGCGATTTGAGCTGGCCGCTGAGCCTCTCCTTTTCCCGGATTATCAGCTCTTTCTCCTTTTCCGCCGCAATATGCCTGGTGGCCACGCCGCCGATGAGGTTGGCGAACATCGTGACGATCTTCACATGATCATCCAGCCTGTACCGCTCTGATATGTTCAATGAAAAAGTCAGGACCCCCTTAATGCCGCCGACTCCCTTGATGGGGACGCCCACGAAGGCGGAATCAGGCTCATAGACGGCCATTTTGTGCAGAAAACGCGGATCCGACCCCACCCGCGGCACAGCCAGCGGCTCCCCTGTCTCCAATATCAGTCCGGTGATCCCCTCGCCTTTCCGGTAACGGGCGTCCTTCCATTTTTCGCCGGGGATTTCGTGGGCCGCCTCCACGAGAAGATCCCCGGAATCCGGGTCCACCAGCGCCGCAAAGCCGTGCATATAGCCCAGCGCGCCTCCGGATGCCGCGAGTATCTCCGCCACAGTCTCCACGGGCCCAAGCGATTTGGATATGGAAACCGACGCGCGGAAGACCGCATTGACCGCGGCGTTTGAAAGGTCCGCGTTCATGGGCTGGCGTGTTCCGGAAATCGCAGGGAGAAGCTGGCGCCACCCAGCGCTGATTTGCCCACTTCGATCCTGCCCCCCGCCTTGTCCATTATCTGGTGGACCAGCGCCAGGGAGATTCCCCGCCTGTTCTTCTTTGTCGTGTAAAATGGCTCAAAAATCCTCAGGGCCTCACGCTCCGTGACGCCGGAACCGTTGTCTTCGATGGCCACGCCCGTTTCTTCGCCTTCGTTGATGAACGCCACATGGAGGCGGGCGCCATTTTTTCCATCGACACTTTCAATGGCGTTGTCCATCAGCATCGCCACGGCCATTTGAAGCGCTTCCTCAGGCAGCGGCAGGAGCGCATCCTTGGGAGGGCGCCCCAGGGTCAGCCGGGCGCCGAAGGCCTCCAGTTTTTCAGAATAAATGATCTCGATAAAATCGAATATTCCATCCGCCGCGCAATTTCCCGCGGCCGAAGGGATGCGTCCGGCCATATTCCGGAAATCGTCCAGGCTTGCCGCCATTTCGCCCAGTTTTTCCCTGAGCATCGCCGTCTTTGCGCCGATTGCGGCGGTGTCCCCTCTCTCCGCCAGATCCTCCAGCCTTGTGATGATGGCCATGGCCACGTTGAGCGGCTGGCGTACCTTGAAGGCGAATCCGCAGGCCAGTTCCCCCTGGGCAAGGCTCCGCTCGATTTTCATCGCGGAAATCGCTTTCTGCTTCATAAGCGCCTCCTTGCCCCGCCTTACCACTTCGCTTATGTCCGACAGCGACACCAGATATACATTTTCATTGCCCAGTTCAGGCATCAGGTATCCGGCGGAGATCCTCTCTGCTTCCAGAAGGTAATGACGCTTGCCGCCGCCGTCCAGTTCTATATCCACGTTTTTGGACCTGACCTTGGCCGCTCCTGATATATAGTCCGCCAGTATCGTCCCAAGCCGCATCCGCGAATCGGCGCCCATGTCCGAAAGGAGGGTCTTGGCGGCAAGATTGTCCATCTTCAGCGTCCCGTCCGGCCCGAGCACAAGGACGATGTTCGTCATGAGGTTGAGCGCCTTTTCCATAAAATCCCTTTGCGCCGCCACCTTTCGCCCGATCAACACCCTGTCCGTTATGTCCCGCTGGACGAACACGTGGTGGGTGACGCATCCGTCGTGCCGCACTATGGGAGCGGCGGATATTTCCGTCACCAGCAGCCGCCCGTCTAGCGTAAGGCAGTTCATCTCGCCCCTCCAGTTGCGGCCCAGCGCAAGGGCGATCTTCATCTCCGCCAGCGCATCAGAAGGGGCGTTCCTCCACACCGGCTCGTGGGTCAGGCCGATTATTTGCGGGCCGGAATAGCCTGTCAGCCTCTCAAAGGCCGGGTTGACCAGCCGTATCCTTCCATCGCTGGTGGTAACGCTCACGGCATCCTCGGCGTGGCACAGCGCGGTCTCTATCTGGTTTTCCTGCTCTTGGCGCGTCTCCACCTCCACTTCCAGCCTGCCAAGCCCGTTGCGGAACCTTTTGACGAAATCAAGCATCTCCTGGCGGATGTTTGTGGCGGCCCCGTTGTCCGGCTTCCACGTGGCAAGCTGCGACCCCATCGCGTCCAGTTCCCGGAGCCATCTGCGCACTATCATGCGATTACGTCCTCCGGCTCGGCCATGATGATCCCGCGCATGGCCTGTTTGAGCGCGTTGGCAAGGGCGCGCCGCCGCTTCGCCCCGGACAAGGCGCGCTTTGTTGAAGCAACGCCTTTTTCACGTTCAACCGCTTCCCCGGGACGCACTTCCAATAATTGGGCCAGATGAAAGCCAGCTTCAGTCTCCACGATCACAGGCGCTCCCATCGGCTCCATGGCGAATACCGCATCGGCAAGAGCGGGATGAATTTGATCCCGCGTGATCGGGCCGATCTCGCCGCCGTTTAGCGCGCTGGGGCATTCGCTGTGGCGCATGGCCAGAGCGGCAAAGTCATCACTTGAATTTTTCAGCGCGCCAATCCTCCGTCCGGCCTCTTCCCGCCTGTTTTCCGGGAACGCTTCGTTTATCGTTATCAGGATATGCCTGAACCTCGCCTTTTCCCGCGTGGTCCATAACGTGGGATTTGCGTCATACGTTTCTTCCGCTTGTCCGCAGGATACTGTGGACACATGCTCAAGCCATGCTTCCACTGTCTGCTCGATTTTGATTTCGGAGCGCAATGATTCGATGTCCATGCCCGCCGCCTCCAATGCCTCGCAAAATCCAGGTGAGGTCTCAAGCTCCTCCATCCGCCTGTCAACTTGAGCCATATCCGCCGCAATTCCAGCTTTTTCCGCCATCCGCAAAATCACTTTTTTCACGGCGTATTGCCTTACGGCCAGCGCAATTTCTTTTCCGTTCTGGGCGTAGAGTTCGTAGCTCAGATGGTTCATCCCCACTGGCTCACCTTCAAACCATGCCACAACCATGTTTTCCATGGAATCTTCATAGAGCAATTTGAATACCAAGCGCAATGAACCGGAAAATGAAGGCGGGAAAGGCTTGTCTCTTAAAGGAAATGCGAGTAAATAAGGCGCCTGCGGCCTGAACAAGCCTATTTTTTAATCTCGTCCGCCATTTCAAAGTACCCTTTGGATGGATGATTTTGTATGGTTTGTCGCATCAGCTACAAATACAAGACAAAAAGCCGCGCAACTTGCCTGCTCCATCAACAGGCTTCATCTCGGCCGATTCTTTTGCAATTCAACTGATTGCGCGGAGCAGGCGCGATCTGGAATAGCGTGTGGCATGGGGAATGCTCTACCGATGGCCATGCGATGATCTGTTGCGCGTGGTTTGGCGCAAGACGTCGTGTGAATACAAATATGTTAGGGAGCCAGACGACAATGAGACAGTGCGCCACTTACGGAAAAGGGGGAATCGGCAAGTCCACCACCACGCAGAACATGGTGGCGGCCCTGGCCGAGATGGGAAAGAAAGTAATGATCGTCGGGTGCGACCCGAAGGCTGATTCCACGCGCCTTATCCTCCACTCCAAGGCGCAGTCCACTGTCATGGAACTTGCCGCCAAGGCCGGTTCGGTGGAGGACCTGGAGCTGGAGGACGTGATGATGGAAGGTTACGGCGGTGTGCGCTGCGCGGAAGCGGGCGGGCCGGAGCCGGGAGTGGGCTGCGCCGGACGGGGCGTTATCACCGCAATAAACTTCCTTGAAGAGGAAGGCGCATACACCGACGACCTGGACTTCATTTTCTACGACGTGCTCGGCGACGTGGTGTGCGGCGGGTTCGCCATGCCGATCCGGGAGAACAAGGCGCAGGAAATTTACATAGTCGTCTCCGGCGAGATGATGGCCATGTACGCCGCAAACAACATCGCGAAGGGAATTTTGAAATACGCAAGTTCCGGGGGCGTTCGCCTGGGCGGGCTTATCTGCAACAGCCGCAACACCGACCGGGAGGACGACCTGATAGTCGCCCTGGCCGGCAAGCTTGGCAGCCAGATGATCCATTTCCTGCCACGCGACAACATAGTCCAAAGGGCGGAGCTTCGCAGGATGACGGTGATCGAATACGACCCGAAGTGCAAAATGGCCGACGAGTACCGCGAGCTGGCGAGGAAAGTGGTGGAGAACAAAAAGCTGGTGGTCCCGACGCCCATCACAATGGACGAACTCGAAGATTTGCTGATGACCTTCGGCATAATGCAGGAAGAGGACACATCCATCATCGGCAAGACCGCCGCCGAGACCGCGGCCTGATCCGGCGGTGAACGAACAATCTAAAACGGAGTGAAAGATATGTCAGAAGCGCTCACCCGCGAGTCCGGCCAGAAGTTGATAACGGAAGTCCTCGCCGCATATCCGGAGGAAGCCCGCGCCGACCGCGAGAAGCATCTATACGTCAACGACCAGAGCATGGAATCCACCGGCTCCTGCGTCACCGCCAACCGAAAGTCCCTGCCGGGGGTCATGACCATCCGTGGATGCGCCTACGCCGGGGCGAAAGGTGTGGTGTGGGGGCCGGTGAAGGACATGGTGCACATATCCCACGGCCCTGTCGGGTGCGGCCAGTACAGCTGGGGCACACGGCGCAACTACGCCTCCGGCACGTACGGGATAGACAATTTCGTGGTCTTCCAGATCACAAGCGACTTTCAGGAAAAGGACATTGTCTTCGGCGGCGACAAGAAGCTGGAGCAGATGATGCGGGAGATCGTGGAGATGTTTCCGCTGGCCAAAGGCATTTCGATAATGAGCGAATGCCCCGTGGGGCTCATCGGCGACGACATCGAGGCGGTGGCCAAGAAAATGAGCGCGGAACTTGCCATGCCCATCGTGCCGGTGCGTTGCGAGGGTTTCCGCGGGGTCTCCCAGTCGCTGGGGCACCATATCGCCAACGACTCGGTGCGCGACCACATCCTTGGAAAGGCCGAGCCGGACACGACCACCGACTATGACGTCACCCTGCTTGGGGACTACAACATCGGCGGGGACGCGTGGGCCAGCAGGCTGATCTTAGAGGAGATGGGGCTTCGCGTGATCGGCCAGTGGAGCGGGGACGCCTCTCTAAACGAGATGATGACCGTGCACAGGAGCAAGCTCAACCTGCTCCACTGCTACCGCTCGATGAACTACATCTGCCGGGCAATGGAGGAAAAGTACGGCATTCCGTGGCTGGAATACAACTTCTTCGGGCCGACCAAGATGGAGGAGTCCATCCGCAGGATCGCCTCCCGGTTCGACGCGAAGATACAGGAAAACGCGGAGAAGGTGATCGCCCGGCGCCGGCCGATGATGGACGCGGTGATAGCCAGGTACCGCCCCAGGCTGGAGGGGAAAAAGGTGATGCTGTACGTCGGCGGACTGCGCCCGCGCCATGTGATCGGGGCATATGAGGACCTGGGCATGGAGGTTATCGGGGCCGGTTACGAATTCGGCCATAACGACGATTACGACAGGACGATCAAGGAGGCCAAGAACGCCACCCTGATATACGACGACGTGACGAATTTCGAGTTTGAAAAGTTCGTGGACAGATTGCGGCCCGACCTTGTGGGCTCCGGCATCAAGGAGAAGTACACATTCCAGAAAATGGGGGTGCCTTTCCGCCAGATGCATTCGTGGGACTATTCGGGCCCATATCACGGATACGCCGGGTTCGGGGTGTTCGCGCGGGACATGGACATGGCGGTGAACGCGCCGGCCTACAAGATGATAACGCCCCCCTGGAAGGGCAAGGCTTAGGAGAAGTGACATGACTGATAAACTGAAAGTGCAGGATCACAACGAGCTTTTCCATCTGGAAGAGTACCAGGTGTCCCGCGAAAAGAAAAAGGAGTTCGAGAAAGGCGCATCGCCGGAAAAGCTGGCGGAGACGAAGGCGTACACATGCTCGGACGAGTACCTTAAGAAGAACTTCGGCCGCAAGGCGCTCACCATCAATCCGGCGAAGGCCTGCCAGCCGCTGGGGGCGCTCCTGGCCGCCGTGGGATTCGACGGATGCATGCCCTACGTCCACGGATCGCAGGGGTGCGCGGCCTATTTCCGCTCCCACTTCATCCGGCATTTCAAGGAGCCGTTCGCGGCCGTGTCCGACTCCATGACGGAGGACTCGGCGGTGTTCGGCGGGCAGAAGAACATAATCGCCGGGCTGAAGAACGCCTACGGGCTTTACAAGCCGAAGATCATGGCGGTGTCCACCACCTGCATGGCGGAAGTCATCGGCGACGACCTGAACGCGTTCATCAAGAACGCGCGCAAGGAAGGGGCCGTGCCAGACGATCTTCCGATTCCCTTCGCCCACACCCCGTCGTTCGTTGGCAGCCATGTCACCGGCTACGACAACATGATGCGCGGGATACTTTTCAATCTGTCGCAAAACGTCAAAGTGGCGGAGACGGACAACGGGAAGATAAACATCATCCCGGGATTCGACGGATTCACGGTGGGCAACATCCGGGAGATACGCCGGATGCTGGACATGATGGGGGTGGACCACATCGTTCTCGGCGACAACAGCGATGCGCTGGACACTCCGCAGACCGGCGAATACCACATGTACAACGGCGGCACCAGCATCGAGCAAGTGGCGCAGGCGCGAAACGCGAAAGCTACTTTCGCGCTGCTGCCAGACAGCGCGGACAAGTCCATCGCAGGGCTGGTCAAGGACGACTGGGGGCAGATATTCGAATCATCCACCGCCCCCCTCGGCCTCGCCGGGACGGACAAGTGGCTGATGAAAGTGTCCGAAATCGCTGGCAAGCCGATACCCAAGGCGCTTGAGGACGAACGCGGCAGGGCGCTGGACGCCATGACCGATTCCGGCTATTACCTGCACGGCAAGCGGTTCGCGATTTACGGCGATCCTTCATATGTGGAGGCCCTTGTGGACTTCTATATGGAGATGGGCGCCGAACCGGCCCACATAGTGGTGACCAACGGATCAAAACGCTGGGGCAGGGCTCTCCAGAAAAAGCTGGATGAGACGGAATTCGGCCGCAACGCCAAGGTCCATCACGGAGCCGACCTGTGGCACCTTCGGTCCTTGATGATATCCGAGCCGGTGGACTTCCTGGTTGGGAGCACCCACGGGAAAATCCTGGCGCGGGAGATGAAAGTTCCGTTGATACGGCTTTCGTTCCCTATTTTCGACAGGCACCACCTGCACAGGTACGCCACCTTCGGATACCAGGGGATTATCAATCTTCTGCTATGGACGGTGAACACACTGCTCGACGACGTGGACAACAAGGCCGGGGATTTCAACCTTGATTTCGTGAGGTAGAAGTGAACCTTTCCACGCTGCGGGAACTTTACAAGGAGCCCGCATGCTCGCACAACGCCGCGAAGAAGGACGCCGCCTGCCCCCGCCCCACACCGGGGAAGGCGGCGGGCGGATGCTCCTTCGACGGGGCGCAGATAACCCTTGTCCCCATAACGGACGCCGCGCACATCGTCCACGGCCCGGCTGGCTGCGTCGGTAACACGTGGAACAACCGGGGTGCGCTCTCAAGCGGCCCACGGATGAACCGCATGGCGTTCACTTCGGACATTTCCAACAACGACGTGGTGTTTGGCGGGGAAAAAAAGCTTTACAAGGCCGTGCGGGAAATAATCGCAAAGTACAGCCCCCCCGCTGTGTTCGTTTACCAGACATGTGTCACCTCCATGATCGGTGATGATGTGAACGCGCTATGCAAGGCGGTGAGGGAAAAGACCGGAACGCCAGTGATCCCGGTGGACGCGCCCGGCTTCACAGGCACAAAGAATTTCGGCAACAGGCTGGCGGGAGACGCGCTATTGCGCCATGTGATCGGGACGGCCGAGCCTGCCACGCCACATCCATATAACGTGAACCTGATCGGCGAATTTAACATCGCAGGGGAGCTTTGGGGGATATTGCCCCTGCTCGACAGGCTGGACATACGGTTGATCTGCTCCCTTTCTGGAGACGCCCGGTTTGGCGATATCGCCAAGATGCACCGGGCGGACGTGAACATGATGGTCTGCTCCAGAGCGTTGCTGAACGTGGCGCGCAGGATGAAAGAAAAGTATGGAATACCATACTTCGAAGGATCGTTCTATGGCGCCTCCAACACCGGCGCCGCATTGATGAAAATAGCGCGGATCATTGGAAATAAAGCGCTCGTAAGCAAGGCGGAGGCGCTGGTGAACGAAGAAACGCAAAGGATCGCGCCGGAGCTGAAATCGTTGAAAGAACGGCTGGCCGGCAAAAAGGCGCTCCTATACACCGGCGGGGTGAAAAGCTGGTCCATCGTGGGGGCGTTGCAGGAACTGGGGATGAAGGTGATTGCAACCGGCACGAAAAAGTCCACGGAAGAGGACAAGGCCAGGATAAAGGAACTGATGGGGGACGAGACGGTGATGATAAGCGAAGGGGCGCCACGCAAGCTGTTGCAGGTGTTCCATGAAAGCGGGGCGGACGTGATGCTGGCCGGCGGGAGGAACCAGTACACAGCGCTCAAGGCGCGCATCCCTTTCGTGGACGTCAACCAGGAGCGCCACACGCCATACACCGGTTACGACGGCCACGTCCGATTCGGCGAGGCTGTGGCCGGGGCTATAGAGTCCCCCGCGTTAGCCATTGCCCGGCGGCCATGCCCGTTTGGAGAAATATGATGAAACACTATTCGGCCAATCCCATAAAGCTGTCGCAGCCGGCCGGGGCGGCCCTTGCCTTCATGGGGGTGAAAGGGTGCGTGCCGCTGTGGCACGGATCGCAGGGTTGCACGGCGTTCGCCAAAATACTATTCATCCAGCATTTCCGGGAGCCGATGCCGTTCCAGACAACGGCGCTCACCCACACCACCGTTGTGATGGGGGGTGACACGAACGCGGCGGAGGCCATGGACAACGTGCGATCAGGCGCGAAGATAATCGGGCTGCTCACAACCGGCGTGACGGAGACTTCCGGGGCCGATGTGGCGCGGATCGCAAAAGCGGCCGTCGCGGACAATCCGGGCGTCCCGGTGGTGGCGGTGAGCGTTCCGGATTTTGAGGGATCGCTCCAGACCGGCTACGTGAAAGCGTGCAAAGCCATGCTCGACATCTTGGCCAGACCGCGCATCGCGCCCCGGCGCAAGCAGGTGGCGGTGTTCGCCGGGCCATACGTCACGCCGGGCGAAGTTGAAACAATAAGGGACGTGATAGAGGACTTCGGATTGCGCCCCGTGATTTTTCCCGACCTTGGCGCAAGCCTTGGTGGCTATCTTGCGGAAGATGAATACTCGCCCGCCACAATCGGCGGGACGCTGGTGGACGAGATAGAAACTCTCGCCGACTCCGCCATGGTGATGTCCGTTGGAAACTCCATGAACGCCATGGCAAAGGAATTTTCGTGCACACACGGCATCGAGCATTTTCATTTTGACAGCCTCGCCACGCTCGATGAGATGGACGGATTTTTGTCCGCGCTCTCTAGCCGGTTTAAAGCAACCGTCCCCGGCCGTTACATAAAGCAACGCCGGCGCTTTCTGGACACGGCCTTGGACACGCAGTTTTATCTTAACGGTAAAAAGGCCGCAGTGGCGGGCGATCCGGAGTTCGTCACACGATGGGCGGAGCCGCTTACGGCGATGGGAATGAAAGTCACCGCCGTCGCCACGCCGGGGCATGGCGATTGGCCGGTGGGGGACCTGGAGGATTTGCGCGGCATGATCGAGAGTGATCCGGTGGACATCCTGATCGGGAACAGCCACGTGGCGGAACTGGCCGGTGAACTGGGCCTGCCAGCCATCAGAAGCGGCATCCCGGTGAGCGACAGGATCGGGGAACCGCAGACCGTGCGACTGGGCTACAACGGCGCTTCGGCGCTGCTTATGGAACTGGCCAACGCGTTCATGGGCGGAGCGCGCCACGCAGAGCCGTATATATCAACGTTGCGCGCGGGAGTGTGACGGCGGGAGATTTCAAATGAAGCTGATATCCAAAATAACCGTGGAAAGCAAAAAGGAAGGCGCTTTGCGTGTGGCCTTCGCCACCACCGACGGGCAAGAGGTCAACGACCATTTCGGATGGGCGAAAATGTTCGTCCTTTACGACGTGTCCAGGGAAGGCGTCACAAAGGCCGGCAAAGTGACGTTCTCCGGCGAAGGGCTAAGCGAGAATGGCAACGATGACAAGCTGACCGGTAAGATCGAGGCGCTTGCCGGGTGCCACATTATCTGCTGCGAGGCGATAGGGGGCGTTGCGGCGGCTCGGCTGACCAACAGAAGGATGCATCCTATGGTGGTCCGGGACGAGAGTTCCATCACGGCCATACTCAATACGCTCAAAGGCACATTGAACGGGACCCCGCCTCCATGGATAAGGAAGATCACCGGCGCCGGGGATCCGGGGCGGTTTGACAGGTTCGAGGAAGACGATGATTGAAATCATTCGGGAGGTTTTGAAATGAGCGCGGGAGTGTCATACAGGAAAAACGGCGAGCCGTACGCGGCAAGCTATATCGCGTCCATAGACCCGGAGGAGTGCATCGGGTGCGGGCGGTGCTACAAGGTGTGCGGCCAGGGAGTGTTCAACCTGGCGGAACGCTCGTCGCTGGGTCTTGAGGACGACGACTATGAGGACGAGGGGGCCATGGTGATGACTGTGGCCAACGACGGGCTTTGCATAGGCTGCCTTGCCTGCTCGCGCGTCTGCACGAAAAACTGCCATTCTTTCGAGCGGGCGGCGTAGGCCATGGTCCCGGCGGCCGTCCGGGAAAGGGCGCTGGCCTCATACTTAGGATTGGCCATCGGGGACGCGCTTGGCGCCACGACGGAGTTTATGACGCCCCAGGAAATCCGTTCGGCGTACGGCGTCCACAACGAGCTTAGGGGTGGAGGGTGGCTGCATATTAAGCCGGGCCGCGTCACGGACGACACGCAGATGGCGATGGCCCTTGGCGATTCGATCATCGAAAAGGGAAAAGTTGAGCCAAAGGCCGCCGCCGATGCTTTCATAGGGTGGATGCGCTCCAAACCGCCGGACATCGGGGGTACTGTGCGAAGGGGGCTGCAGCGCTATATCGTCAACGGGACGACCGAGGCGGAGCCTTCGGAACAGGCGGCCGGCAACGGCGCCGCGATGCGGAACCTTCCCGTGGCGCTCGCCGCGCTAAACGATGATGAATTGTTCCGCGACTGGAGCATGGCGCAGGCGCATGTCACCCATAACAACCGCCTTTCCGACGGCGGGACCGTGCTCCTTTGCGATATGGCCCGGCAGGCTGTCGTAAACGGCCAGACCGCGCCTCTGCACTCAATCGCCAGGATGTGGATCGCGCTATATCCGGAGTTCGAATACAAGAAATTCAAGACCTCCGATTCGGACGGTTATATCGTCCATACGGCGAGGGTCGTCCTGAACTTCTTCTTCAACACTCTCGACTTCGAGTCTTGCCTGACCGGCGTGGTGAACATCGGGGGGGATGCGGACACAAACGCGGCCCTGGCCGGACAGATCGCCGGTGCATTCTATGGGCTGGACTCTATTCCTTCAAGGTGGTTAAAAAAACTCGATCCGGCGGTGAGGGATCGGATCGAAAAACAGGTGGACGGTCTTTTGGAGATAAGCGCCCGTCAAAGCATGTCCACCACTTCGGATATATAGTCCCCGCCGATGACGATGTGTTCGCTCTCGGCGCCCGGGATTTTGCCGGGAAGCAACTCCGGGAAGCATAAGATTTTTTCGAAAGGCGCCTCTATTTTAAGGATGGTGTCGCCGAATTCGCTGGCCCGCTCAAGGCTCGATGTGTAGCTGACCAGGCTGTTATTGCGCACCACCCAAAGTTTCTTCTCGCGTTTTTCGACTATCTGGCTCTCCCTTTTCATGTCGTTGGCGCCGCGGTACAGGGTTATTTTTCCCTCCTCGTCGCCGAACCGGTGTAGCCAGTATTGGGCGAATTCGTACAAAAGGTCGAACTGGGCGAATATGGAATTGTTGTGGAAACGCGGAGTCATCCTTTCCGAAAGATAGTTCCAGTACGCCTTGCAGTTTATGTTCGGGATGCTCTCCCTGTGGAACAGCGGCATGAGCCCGAACCGGGACTCCACCCATCCCTTCATCACCGCCCCATCCGGCCTGTTGGAATCGAAAATCCATCCGCGAAGCAATCGAAGGTAGTTGGCGCGGTATATCCTTTTGGCCTCAGGCTCCCTATCTTCCTGGTCCAGCCCGAACATCACCCGCATATGTTCCATGAAGACCGCAGCGGTCTCCTCCCTGTCAAACCTGTCCAGGGCTTCGAAAAGCGGTTGGTTCATTTCCAGCACGCCGTTTATCCGCACCGGGGAGGGGGAAATGTTGAACGCGGGTGAGGCGAACGAAACCGTGGGCAGGCCTATCAGGTTCGTGCGTAAAAGATGCGCATGCGGCATGTGGGTTACATTACAAATTGTATGTTTGGTGACACTGACACAAGTTTCCAGAGCGCAAAATCAGTCCAAAATCGAGCCAAATCATCATATTCCAGCCCACCGCCGGCCAATGGCGCCCCCTTTGCTTCACTGGCTGGTTATATTCCGTTTTCCGGAGAATCAATGTCGTGAGCGAGTGTAAGACATTATACGGAGCCGGGCCAGATGAAATAACGGCGCGCCATCCGTGCTACTCGGCGTCCGCCCATCATCTGTTCGCCAGGATGCACCTGGCCGTGGCTCCTGCATGCAACATCCAGTGCAACTATTGCAACCGCAAATACGATTGCGCCAGCGAAAGCAGGCCGGGCGTCGTTTCCGAACGTCTGTCCCCCGATGAGGCGCTGACGAAAGTTTATCATGTGGCCGCGAAAGTAAAAGAGCTTTCCGTGATAGGCATTGCGGGCCCGGGGGACGCTTTGGCGGCGCCTGAACGCACGTTCAAAACACTGCGCCTTATAAAGGAGCATTTCCCCGATCTGACGCTGTGCCTTTCCACCAACGGCATGGCGCTCCCGGAGCATGCGCAGGAGCTTTACGAGCTTGGCGTGAGGCATATAACGGTGACGGTGAACACTTTCGATCCGGCCACCGCGAACAGAATTTACGCCTGGGCGCTTGTGGACGGACATAAAGCCACGGGCGTAGAGGCTATGGAATACTTTCTCGCCCGCCAGCGGGATGGGATCCGGATGATGGCCGATCTTGGAGCGCTGGTGAAGGTGAACTCCATTTTGATCCCTGGGATCAACGCACATGAGCTTCCATCGCTTTCCAGAAAGCTAAAGCTCATGGGCGCCCACATGCATAACATCATGCCGCTGATTTCCGACCCTGCCCATGGGACGGCGTTCGGCCTT
Organism: Nitrospinota bacterium; assembly: GCA_016235255.1. Lineage (NCBI taxonomy): Bacteria > Pseudomonadati > Nitrospinota > Nitrospinota bacterium. The sequence continues at coordinate 26,652 of JACRLM010000031.1, forward strand.
GCCCATATGGCGGAGCCGTCTGCCGCGGAACTGGAAAATGCGAGGGAAGCATGCGGGGATATACAGCAGATGGCCCATTGCAGGCAATGCCGGGCCGACGCGGTGGGCAAGCTTTCGGAGGACAGGTTCGCGGATTTTTCAAAAGCGCGGTTTGCCGGCGTCTCATGCGCCATCCCCGCGGATAACGGAGCCGCCGGCAGGGAGAAATGGCGCGAGCATGCCGCGAGGTTTATCTCCACCCGTGGCGGAGGGGATAAAGTAGCGAATTGTGAAAAGCGCGGCGGTTCGTATCTTGTCGCCGCCCTTTCCAAGAGTATGGGGCTTGTGAACCAGCATTTCGGCCACGCCAAAGAGTTCTATATATACAGAGTCGCGGATGGGCAGGCCCGGCTTGTGAATGTGCGCAAAGTGAAGCGAAGCTTTTGCGATGGCCCGATGACGTGCGGGGATGAATCGGCGGCCCTTGATGACATTATCGGGACAATACAGGATTGCGACGCGGTTGTGTGCCTGAAGGTTGGTTACGGGCCGCACAAGGCGTTGACAGCGGCGGGGATCGCGCCCGTGACGGACATGCCATACATGCAGATGGAACACGCGGCGGCGGCGGCGGCGGAGCGTCTGGACTCAATGAATATCGCGCCGGAATTGCCCCTTGAAAAGAAAGGATCGGCGCCATGAAAGTGACAATAAGATCACAGGACGGGGCGCTGACGGTCTATATCGCCAAGAAGGACCTGGAGGCGCGCGTAGTGGCCACCGATCCGGCGCACGTTTTCGGGGGAACGCTTGAGCTCACCGGCGGGATGAAGATTTATGTGGAGCCGTTAAGCGATATCCCCAAACTTCCCTTGACCGTAGAAGCAAGGAGACTTTGATCATGATCCGGATCGTTGACACGACACTTCGCGACGGCGAACAGTCGCCCGGCGTGGCCTTCTCCATGAAGGAGAAAATCACCATCGCCAGGATGCTCGACGAGGCGGGAGTGCGGTTTATCGAGGCTGGAACGCCGGCCATGGGTCATGGAGAACTGGCCGCGCTGCGTGAAATAAGCAAAATGGGGCTGGCCTCACAAATAATCATGTGGAACCGCGCCGTTGAAAAAGACATCGAAACCTCGCTTGAATGCGGCGCCAAAAACATACACATATCCCTGCCGGTGTCCGATTTCATGATCGGCCGCAAGCTGGGCCGGAGCCGGAGCTTTGTGATAACGAGGCTTGGCAAGACCGTGGAGTTGGCCATGAAAGGCGGGGCGGTTGTTTCCATTGGCGCAGAGGACGCCACAAGGGCTGATTGGGAGTTCCTGGTCGAGTATGCGCAGGCCGCCCGCGATTTGGGCGCGGCGCGGCTAAGATATTGCGACACTGTGGGCGTTATGGACCCGTTCACCATACATGAAAAGGTTGAAGCGCTGGCGGCCCGGGCCGGTATCGAAATTGAGATGCACACCCACAACGATTTTGGCTTGGCCACCGCCAACGCCATCGCAGGCGTGAAAGGCGGGGCGGCATACGTGGACACCACGATAACCGGAATCGGCGAGCGCGCCGGCAACGCTCCCCTGGAAGAAGTTGTGATGGCGCTGCAAATAGTGATGGGCATGGAGACCGGGGTGGACACCACACACCTGAAGAACTTGGCCGAATTCACCGCAAAGGCGGCGGGCAGGGCGTTGCCGCGCTCGAAAACCATCGTTGGCGAGGAGGTCTTCACCCACGAATCCGGGATTCACGCCGACGGGGTGATCAAAGACCCGGGGATATACGAGCCTTTCGACCCTGCCCTGGTTGGAGCCAAACGAAGGATAGTGATCGGAAAACATTCCGGCCCCCGGATGGTAAAAAGGCGGCTTGCCGAACTTGGATTCACGTTTGGCGGGAACACGGGACGGGAAGTTGTGGAAAAAATCAGGGCCGCCGCGAACATGCGAAAAGGAGGGATTCCGGACGCGGAGTTGCTGCGGATGGCCCGGGGCGCGATGAATTAGCCGGGAGTGAAAGCATGAACGAACGAGAGGCTGAAAGATTCAAGCGCCAGATGATACATGACGGATTCACTGCGCGTCATCAGGAGAACCTGCGCAACTCCACCGTTTTGCTGGCGGGGATCGGCGGGCTTGGCGGGGCGATAGCCTATGCGCTGGCCGGGGCCGGGATCGGCCGGTTGATACTGGCCCATTCCGGGCCGCTTACCGAATCAAACCTCAACCGGCAGACGCTGATGAATGAGAGCGCCGTCGGGAAATCCCGCGCGCAGACGGCCGCCGCCCGGCTGCGGGAGTATTCATCGTTCGTGCATGTGGAAGCGCACGATGTCCCCATAACGGAAGAGACGTTGAATTCTCTGGCGGGCGGGGTGGACCTGATAATAGACGCCCGCCACAACTTTCCGGAAAGGCGCGCGCTCAACCGTGTTTCCGTTGAAAGCGGAATCCCCCTGCTTTTCGCGGCGATGGACGGGCTTTCCGCCCAGATGGCGCTTTTCATTCCCGGCCAAAGCGGATGCCTTACCTGCCTTTATCCCGATGATCCTCCGGACTGGGATCCGTTCGGCTTCCCGGTCTTCGGCGCGGTCTCCCATGCCATTGGGGCGATGGCGGGAATGGAGGCGGTCAAATATCTATCAGGATACGGATCGCCGTGCGGAAAACTTGTGGTGATGGATTTAATTGATTATTCGATCCGGCGGTTCGCTTTGCGGCCGATTGCGGACTGCGGAATATGCGGAGGGAAAGCGGCCGGGAATGACCGCCGGAATACGTTCATACACATTATCAATGAAGCAAGGAGCCGCGAATATTATGAAGGAGCTTAGCGCCGAATCGTTCGATATTAAAGGGGACACATACATACTCACATGCAAAGCGGCGGTGGATGAAGGTGTTGTGCAAGGCATTGTATCTTCGAAAGCGGGAAAGGAAATAAGCAGGATAAAGTACACGGTCACGGAAGGGCTGATGAAGAAATGGGAAATCAGCCGGGACGAGGCCGTCCGGTTCATCCTCCGGTTCGCCAAGTTCCACACGCAGACAAGGCTGGCCAGGTGCGACCTTGCCAAGCTGGACGAATATGTGTTCGACGTGGATTTCGCCGCAACAAAACCGGAAGCTGTGGCCGAGAAAGTGGAAAGTGAATGGAGGGCCCTGTTCAATAAGGCGTAATCCTTTCAGGAGGGCTTTAGCCTGGCGGCTTAACCGCCAGATTATTAAGTGATTTTGGTGGAGGCGAGGGGAGTCGAACCCCTGTCCGAAAATCCGGACCTTAAGGTTTCTACGCGCGTAGTCTTCGTTTCTTTTTCTCGCCAGGTTGTTTGCCCGAAGACGGGCGCAACCTAAGCCAGCGAACCTTTATTTCGCCAATGGGCCGGATCGCGGCTCCCATCGGCTATTCCACCGGTATTGCGCCCTTGTCCGCTAGGCGGAAGCTCGCGGCAAGGACGGCTGTGCCTTAATTAAGCGGCGACAGCGTAGTTATAATCGTTGGCGATTATAAGTGTGTCACTTGAATTTACGTGGTTGATGACTCCCACGGCGCGCGGCCTTAATTCTCGGCATTCCCGTCGAAACCGGAACGCCCCCGCACATTAATAATATATCACAACTGCATGGCGAGCATCTAATCGGTTATAATGAAAAGTAGAAGAAAATTGGTGGAATGGTTAAACTCATGGAATTCAAAGGCTTTTCGATGCGGTGGGTAACGGGCGGCGTTACGGCGGTTATTGCGATTGCGTTTGTCCTGAACTTTTCGGCCTCTCCGGCGGCTAGCGGCCCGGCAAAACAAACCAAAAAAGAAGAAGCGGCCGTTCCCGCTCCGCCGTTCTCGCTTATGTCGCTTGGCGGCAAACCGGTGACATTGAAAAGCCAGCGGGGCAAATGGGTGTTCGTCAACTTCTGGGCCAAATGGTGCGGCCCGTGCGTGGCGGAAATGCCGATGATCGAAAACCTTGCAAAAAAGATGAAAGGCCGCCCCTTCGAGATACTTGCCATCAATGTGGACGACGAGGAGCCAGACGCGATAAAAACGTTCATGAGCCGCAAAGGACTCACCTTCACCGTGCTACTCGACAGGAACGGGACTGCGTCGGAATCATACGGGATCAACGCCCTGCCGATGACTTTTCTAGTGAATCCGTCCGGGGAAGTGGTAGCCAAGGCCCTGGGGCCGCGTGAGTGGGACAGCCCGGAGATGCTCGATTATCTGACCGGACTTATGAAAGACGGGGGGATGGAGAAGAGCTGACGGCGCTTCCTACGAAGCTTTAGCGACGTACCTTGCAACCTTGACGCTCTTTTCCCTGCCGCGCGCCTCGGTGATATCATAGGCTGTCTGCATCCGCACCAGCGTGTCCATTTTCAACCCGAACGCCTTCTCGAACCGCATCGCCATTTCAGGAGACAAAGACGCCCGCCCGTTAAGAAGCGTGGAAAGGGCCGGACGGCTCACGCCCAGCGCCAGCGCCGCCTTGGTGACAGACAAACCCAGTGGCTCGATCACCTCCATTTTCAAGAACCTGCCGGGATGCGCCGGCTGTGCCATTCGAATCATCGTTACACTATCCTTTAATGATAATCCTCGTAATCAAGATCAATTATTTCTTTTCCGCCTGGATCGATACCGAATGTTATCCGCCAGTTTCTGGTGACGGCAAGGCTCCATATGCCCCTGCGATCGCCGGACAGCTTGCGGGCTTTCCATCCGGGAATGGCGCCAAGTTCGTTTGCGTCTCCCATCTCCTGAAGAAAGGAAACGATGTTGCGGATTTTCTCCGCGCTCGTTGAGGGGATTCCAGATGAGTCGTTTTGCTCGATGAACCGCCGCAATCCCTTGTGGACAACGTTTCTTATCTTCATCAGGATCAAGGGTAACAGCGCTTGTGTAGCCCGTCAAGCTACGATTTACAGTTGTTGATGAGCGGCAAAATAAGCCTTGAAGTCAGGACGACCCGGCCATATAAAGCTCAAGAAGAAACGAAGTCTGCGCCAATAATTTCTTAATGTTTACTTATATCTTTTTTTACTACCCCAGCCTCGTCTCGCCCTTCCCCTTCACGATCTCTCCCAACCGAATCACTTCCTCGCCGCCGTTTTTCAAATCCCCAATCAGCGCGTCGGCTCCGGCGCTGTCTATCACTATCACAAGCCCAACGCCCATGTTCATGGCGCGGTACATGTCCGCGTCCGGCACGCCGCCGCCTTGCTGGATCATCTTGAATATCGCCGGGACTTCCCACGATGAAAGTTTTATCGCCGCGTCCACGTTGTCCGGCAGTATCCTCGGCACGTTGTCCATCAATCCACCGCCGGTGATATGGGCGATCCCCTTCACCTTATGTTTGGCCAGCAATGGCGCAATCAGTTTCGAATAGTTGCGATGCGGCGCCAGCAGCGCCTCCCCCACCGTGGTTCCAAGTTCGCTCCGGAACGTGTCCACCGTAAATCCCAGCTTGCCGAATAGCGCCTTGCGGGCCAGCGTGTATCCGTTGGTATGCAACCCGCTGGATTTCAGGCCCAGGATCGTGTCCCCGTCTTTTATATCCTTCCCGGTGATGATTCCGGATTTTTCCACCACCCCGGTGATAAGCCCAACCAGGTCGTATTCCCCTTTTGCGTATGTGCCGGGCAACTCCGCCGTTTCACCCCCCACGAGCGCCGCGCCATTGTCCACGCAGGCTGTCACCATACCTTTCACCAGCATGTCCACCTGGGCCGGGTCCAGCTTCTCCACGGCGATATAGTCCAGAAAGGTCATCGGTCTGGCGCCCTGGCAAAGGATGTCGTTGCAGCAATGGTTGACAAGGTCTATCCCCACCGTGTCAAACCGGTTCATCATCCCGGCCACCATGAGCTTGGTGCCGACCCCGTCCACGCTTTGCACCAGCACCGGCTCCTTGTAATCGCGGGCCACTTGCGTAAGGTCGAACAGCGACCCGAAGGATCCCAGGCCCGTGAGGACCATTTTGTTATGGGTGGCGCGGACCCCTTCTTTTATGCGGCGCAGGCTTTCCATGCCGGCGTCTATGTCCACTCCGGCGGTCTTGTACGTTATCGAATCATCCATCGGGCAAATCCAGGGTTAAACTATAAGGTGAATAATGTTAACGTATCCGCATCGGCGAAGGCTATTTGATTTTATTTTTGGTTGCCGGTCACATTTGTCAGGCTGAGCTGTCGAAGCCTGCATGGTCGTCTGTCATGGTTCGGCAAGCTCACCATGACAATTTGTAGCATAATAGTTGACGATGAACAGAATACTGGTTGTGGACGACGAGCCTTCATTAAGGTTCGTGCTGGCCAAGGGGCTCACCCGAAAGGGGCACGCGGTGGACGAGGCCTCCTGCGTGGCGGAGGCGGTGGAACTTTTGAACGAGTTCTCCTACCTTTGCGTGTTCATGGACATCGTATTGCCGGACGGCAGCGGCCTTGAGCTGCTCGACAGCGTCCGCAAGCGGCCAAACGCCCCGGCCGTGGTGGTGATGACGGCGGAGGCCACCATGAAGAACGCCATAGAGGCGATGCAGAAAGGCGCCTTCGATTACATCACAAAACCGTTCGACCTGAACGACGTGGAGGCGCTGGTGGCGCGAGTCGCCGGATACCGCGCCACATCGGTGAAACTGGCCGCTGAAAGGACGCCCGAGCCGGAGAGCGCCCATCCGGACGAGATAATCGGCCGCGCCCCGGCCATGCAGGAGGTGTTCAAGCTTATCGGCCGCGCCGCGGATTCAGGCGCCACGATCCTTATCACCGGCCCCACGGGAGCGGGCAAGGAGCTTGTGGCCAGGGCGTTGCACCAGAATTCATCGCGCGCAAAGGGGCCCTTTGTCACGGTAAACTGCGCCGCGATCCCGCACGACCTGCTGGAATCGGAGATGTTCGGCCATGTGAAAGGGGCGTTCACCGGAGCCACGGAAGACAAAAAAGGAAAGTTTTTCGCCGCCAACGGCGGCTCTATCCTGCTCGACGAGGTGGGGGACATGCCCGCGCCGCTCCAGGCGAAGATGCTCCGGGTGCTGCAGGACAAGGAGTTCTACCCTGTCGGCTCCACCCGCCCCGTGCGGGTGGACACGCGTGTTATCGCCTCCACCAACCGGGACCTGGCGGCCGACGTGGCCGAGGGGAAATTCCGGGAAGACCTGTATCACCGGCTCAACGTGGTCCATATCAAGCTGCCGTCATTGAAAGAGCGCAAGGAGGACATACCGGCGCTGGCCAGAAGCTTCCTGGGCAGGCTGGCGAAGGCGGCCGGGAGCGCCCCGAAAATAGCCTCGCCGGAGGCGATGGCGGCTCTGGCCGCCTACGACTGGCCGGGAAACGTGCGGGAACTGGAAAACGTCGTGCGCCGCGCGGCGCTCATGTCGCCGGGAGAGGCTATCACGCCGGAAAGCCTGCCGGTGGAGATCGCCGGGGCGGCAAGCCGCGTCCGCCCTGAATCCGGGCTGGAGGAAGCGGTGCGGGGGATGATGGAAAGGGCCGCCGAGGGGGAGATATACGAAACGGTGATAAGCGCCGTGGAACGCACGTTGATAAACGGGGCGCTGGCCCGGGCAGGAGGGGTGCAGGCGCACGCCGCGCGGATACTTGGGATCAACCGCAACACCATAATGAAAAAAATCGGCGAGCTGGGCATAAAGCCGGGGGAGTGACCGTCGGCTCGCGCCATTTGCCGGCCCAATCCGTCATATATCCCATCACAGCAATTTCAGGACCATGAAACCGGAAGAGTACGCCCAAAACACCGCAGACCCCGAAGCGGCTTTGGCCGGCCTTAATTGCCTGGCCCAGTCGCTGCCAGGCATCGGCGTTAGGCCGGAGATGGCCCCGCTTGCCAGCCTGTTCGCAGGCAGCCAGGCCATTTCGGAATGGCTTCTGGCAAGGCCGGAGGACGCCGAATGGCTCGCCGCCGATGAAAAACTGTTCTCTTCCCGGTCCAAGGAAAGCATGGAAGAGGAGATGGCATCGCTCCTTTCGTCCGGCGCATCTCCCATGGCCGCTCTCAGGATTTTCAAGCGCAGGGAGCTTTCGCGCATCGCCGCCAGGGAGCTTTCCGGTTTGGCGGGGCTGGAAGAAACGCTGACTGAATGGTCCAACGTGGCGGACGTGGCGATAGACTCTGCCGCAAGAATCGCCATGGCGGCGGCGGTGGAAAAGCATGGCCGGCCTGTTTACACCCCGTTTGAAGAGACGGAAGAGAAGAACGCCGGATTCGCCGTGCTGGCCATGGGCAAGCTTGGAGGCGGGGAGCTTAACATCTCCTCGGACATAGACATAGTCTTCGTCCATTCATCCGACAACGGTTCCACCACAGGCCGGGAGGATGGCGCGGGCAAGATCACCTTGCACCAGTTTTTCGTGGGGACCGCCAGACAGACCGCCAGGCTTCTGTCCGAACCGACGGAGGACGGATACGTTTTCCGGGTGGACATGGACCTGCGGCCGGAAGGGAAAAAGGGGGAGATATCAAACTCCATCGGCGCCATGGAAATCTATTATGAGTCCTGGGGCCAGCAGTGGGAACGGCAGGCGTTGATAAAGGCGCGCTTTTGCGGCGGATCGGCGGAAGTTGGCGAAGAGACGCTGGCGAGGCTCAAGCCGTTCATGTACAGGAAATATCTGGACCAGCGCGCCATAGACGAGATCGCCGCGATGAAGGGGAAGATAGACCAGTCCCAGGCGGTGAAAAAAGGGGTGAAGGGGGCGGAGCGGAATATAAAGCTTGGCCAGGGGGGGATACGGGAGATCGAGTTCGCCGCCCAGTCCATCCAACTTTTGTACGGCGCCAGGTATCCGGAGCTTCAGACCCGCTCGACGATCAAGGCGCTGGACATAAGCCACGCACTGGGCCTTCTGTCCGCGCCGCACCACAGGGATTTGCGGGAGGCCTACATCTTCATGCGAAAGCTGGAAAACAGGATTCAGTATCACCAGCTTCTCCAGACCCACTCACTGCCGGAAAATGAAAAGCGTCTGGCGGCGCTGGGAAGGCTGATGGGCTTTGCGTCCAACAACCCGGCCGCCGAACTTCTGGACGAGACGCAGAAACGCCGGAAAAGGGTCCATGAAGTATTCGCCCTGTTTTTCGAAGGGGGAGGCAGGAAAGAGACGGACTCGTTCCCCGCGCCGCTGGACGACGAGGCGGCCACGGCCCAGTGGCTGGACTCCATCAAGTTCGACCAGCCGGAGCAGTCCGCCCGCAGCCTTAACATCCTGCGCAACGGGAAACCTTTCACCCATCCCTCGGAACGCAGCCGCATGACGTTTGATTCCTTCGGCCCGGCCATAGTGAACGAGGCGCTGGCCACCCCCTGGCCCGACCATGTGATTTTCGGATTCGAGCGGTTCGTGGAATCCAAAGGGGCGGCAAGGGACATGCTCTACTCGCTGCTGGATGACAACCGGGGAATCATAAAACTTCTGGCGGCGGTCTTCTCCTCGTCCGAACATCTGACCTCCGTGCTCATCCGCCAGCCAGACCTGCTCGACAGGATGATCGCCGCCGACACCATGGACCTTCCAGCCGACAGGTTCAGGTACCAGGCGGAGTTTTCCGACGCCGCCCAAAGAGGTTGCGACGCCGATGAAAAAATGGCGCGGATGAACATGTTCAGGTCCGCCGAGTCGCTTCGGCTCGGGCTTCGCAGGCTGCTTGGGCTTTCGGACAGGTTCGAGGTGATGGACGGGCTTTCCACGCTGGCGGAGGAATTCTTGAAAGGCGCGCTTTCTATAGCTATGGAAAGTAAAAGCCAAAGCGGCCTTCGCTGGGTGATCATCGCGGCGGGCAAGCTTGGCCGCAGGGAGATGAACTATGGGTCGGACATTGATCTTCTGGCATTCTGCGACGGGGACGAGGGGGACAAGGAGCGCTTCACCGCCTCCGTCCGCAAGCTTATAAAACTTGCAAGCGCGCCAACACCATACGGGGCGGGATATACAATAGACATGCGGCTGCGCCCATACGGGGAGAAAGGGGAGATCGCCCCGCTTTTGAGCACCATGCGGGACTATTACGGCGGCAAGGCGGACGCGTGGGAACGAATCGCGCTGGTGGGCGCCGCGCCTGTCGCCGGAGAACCGGGATTCACCGCCGATGCGATGGAAATAATCCGGGGATTCATCACGCAGCCCCCCCTGTCCCGCGCGGAGGTGGAAAAGTTCGCCGCCATCCGGGAGCGCATCGCCGACGAGAAGGTAAAGCACGGCAATGTGGACATTAAATTCGGACGCGGCGGGCTTGTGGAAATAGAATTCATCTGCCAGTGGCTGCGTATCGAAAATCCGCCGGCCAAAGGCCAGGGCTGGGGGGACGGGCCGTTCACGATATCCACCCTGGCGCTGGCGCGGAAGGGAAAGTGGCTGGAGCCGAAGAGCGCCGCCGCGCTTGAAAAGGCGTACAACGTTTTCCGCGCCGTGGAAGACGCCATGCGGATGGACAGGGAACGGGCCGTTAGCGCCGTCCCGTCCAATCCGGCGCAGTTAAAGCGTGTGGCTCGCATGGCCAACCTCCCCGGCACCGGCCCCGAACGGTTCGTCGAGTTTGTGAAGGAAACAATGGCCGCCGTGCGCAAAATATATATGGAGTTTGCCGCAAGCCGGATGTGACGCGCCGGGAGATCGTCAGAATTTTACGGATGAGTGTTGAACAATCCGCGCCAAACAGCCAAAATAAGACGTTTTATGGCCGTAATTTTTAAAGGGAAGAAATGCATTTCCAGGACGTGATACTCACATTGCAGAATTTCTGGGCCCGCAAGGGCCTGTTGATCCTCCAGCCAACGGACATTGAAGTGGGAGCGGGGACTTTCAACCGCCACACTTTCCTGCGCTCCCTTGGCCCGGAGCCCTGGAACGCGGCGTATGTGGAGCCGTCCCGCAGGCCCACCGACGGGCGATACGGGGAGAATCCCAACAGGCTGCAGCATTACTACCAATTCCAGGTGGTGATGAAGCCGAACCCGGAGAACACACAGGAGCTATATCTTGAATCGCTTTCGGCGCTGGGCTTAAAGCCGGAGGAGCATGATATAAGGTTCGTGGAGGACGACTGGGAATCCCCCACCCTCGGCGCGTGGGGTCTTGGCTGGGAAGTGTGGCTCGACGGGATGGAGATCACGCAATACACCTACTTCCAGCAGATCGGCGGGATAGATTTAAAGCCGGTCACAGCCGAGCTTACATACGGGCTTGAGCGCATCGCCATGTACCTGCAGAATTGCGACAACGTGTACGACCTTAAGTGGAATGAAAACGTCTCCTATGGCGACGTGCACCACCGCGACGAGGTGGAGTTCTCCGGCTACAACTTCAACCACGCAAACGTGCCGCTTCACTTAAAGTGGTTCGACGAGTTTGAAAAGGAGAGCCACCGGCTGCTGGACATGAACATGACGCTGCCCGCGTATGACTTCTGTTTAAAATGCAGCCACACCTTCAACATGCTCGATGCGCGCGGGGCGATATCCGTGGCGGAGCGGACGAGATATATCGGGCGGGTGCGCGCCATCGCCCGGCGCGTGGCGGAAAACTACCTTGCGCTGCGCGAGGAGCTTGGGCATCCGCTGCTGAAGAAGTGACGGCGATGGACAGATGACTCGATCATAGTGTTGAATCAGAACGGATGACATAACGATGTCCGAAGAGGTGTTGTTCCGCTTTGTGTCCAAGGCCGCCGCCTGGCTGGGCCTTGGTGAAATCACGGTGATCCTGATAGGCATTGTGGCCGTCACCTTCATTTTCCTCCTTTTCTGGTTCAAGTTCGCCCCCTGGCTGATCCTGAAAATGGGGGGAGAGGAAACGGAGATACTGATGACCGGCGCCCCGGGCAATGCCACCATACTGCAGGCGGAACGTGTCGCCGGCATTGAAGATAACGGCCAGCGGCTGGAGCTTACGTTACGAGTGGCGCCTCAGCGTGGGGCGGAGTATCAGGCCAGGGCCAGAGTGGACGCGCCGGCTGAATTGGTGGACAGGTTCAAATCCGGCGCGGTTTTCCCGGTAAAAATATCCCAGGCCGATCCGCGGAAAGTTGTCCTGGACCTGGACGACGAATAAAACGCGGCGGCGTCTGCGATCCCGGAAACCGTCCCCGGCTATCCAGGATCATTTCCTCGTAGGGGCGAGGCGGCGCCTCGCCCTCATCGGGCGACCCACCGGGTCGCCCCTACAGCCCCGTCGTAAAACTCCTCACCGGGCTGTCGGTCGCCGTGCCGGACGTGGTCTCGGAAGTCACCTTCCAGTAATACACCGTGTTGGCTTTAAGACCGGTCACAGTCTGTTTCATGGAATTGTCGCTGGTGGTTGATTTGGACGATCCGCCGCCGCAGGAGGCAAACGCGGAAGCTGCCACGATGAACAAAATCGCGGAGCCGTACCGTAGTAGCGCCGGCATCTTGCCGGCATGCCGCCGGGACGGCGGCGCTACAAGCGAAATAAGCCCCATCACAACCAAAAACGCCGCGGGAACCGCCGCGCCTGTTGAGCGCGCAGTCGCCGCTGGTTCTGCGCATCCGCTAAAGTCCGCCGATTCGCAAACGTAAACCTTGTTGGTCACCACTCCGCCGTCCGGCGCCTGGCCCGGTGTCCATTGCAACGTAACCGATGTTCCTGTTATGGTCTCGCCGTCGCTTGGCGCCATCAGCGCTGGCTCTGTTGGAGGCAGTCCAGAGCTGGAGCCGCTCAACACAATAGTGAGCGGATAGTATTTTGCGTTGTTCGTCCAAACTTCCACAGTCCCGGTGAAGTCACCTTCGGCGCCGGGATTGAACGCCACCACGATCTCACACGACCGGCCCGGTATCAGCGGCTGGTTGGTGCAAGTGTCGCTGACGATGGTGAATCCTGTTCCCGATATGTCCACCCGGTGGATGAAGGTGGAAATGGGGCCGCTGTTCTGTATGGTGATGGTCTGGGTGGAGCTTCTTGTTATCGCCACCGGCCCAAAACTCACCGTCTGCGAGCCGATATCGCCAAGATCAGGATCGGGGAATATGCAAGAGCCGTCATCGGTGGTGGCGGATAGGCTGTAGTTGATGGCGTGATAGTCCGTGCAACCGGAGGTGGAGGAAGCGGATAAAGATGAAGCGCCCGCAGGGGGTGTCGCTCCATACTCATACGCCCCGATGTCACACGCGGAGCCATATGGCCTTGGTGCGGCGCGCTGGTCGGTTGTGACAGCCCCGCCGTTGCAATCGCCAGCGTCTATGGCCGCGCTGCCAACCTGCAGAGCATGGGTCTGGGTGGAGCCGCCATTGCTTGCCAGGGCGCCAAGGTTTGCCAGAGCCGATCCGGCGATGTCCGTCCCTGCTGTAAGGTTGCAAGTGTTGTCGCTGTCCAGGTTGTACCCGGTGGACGAACCGCCGGGAATGCCGGTGCAGTCGTTGCCTTCCCCGTTGCCGGCGATGATGGTGTTATTAAATGTAATGTTCCCTCCGGTCCTGTAAACGCCGTCGTTGGCTGTTATGGCGTTGTTGTTGGTTATAGTGCAATGGGTGAATGTAATGGAGCCAGCCGAGGCAATCACGCCGCCGCCATCGGACACCGTATATTGGTTGCCGCTGATGGTGGTGTTTGTCAACGTCATGGTTCCGCTATTGCGGATTCCCGCGCCATTATTGCCGGTGATGGTGGATGAAGAAATGGTGACTGTTCCACCAGGATTATATATGCCCCCGCCATTTCCCGCGCCATTTTGGATCGTGACCCCTGTGATGGACACAACATAGGCGCCGGTGATGTGAAGCACCCTATCAATCCCGCCGCCGTCTAATATCGCGCCGGAGCCGGTGATGGTGACACTGTCGCTTATGTCATAGTCTCCGCTGACGTTTAAATCATCGCCGGACGCGCCGGTGATTGTGTATGTCCCGGCGGGGATGACAATAGTATGGCCGCCCAGCCCCATGTTCACCTCGTCTATCGCGGCGCGCAGTGTGCATACGCCAGTGGCGGTGGCGCAAATATTATCGCCAAGGTTGTTGTCATGATCGTCGCCCGTGTTATTGACCGTGAAGGTGGCCGCCAATGAATGGCCCGCGCATGCAATCAACGCCAAAGACAATATGGCCAGACATCTGATACCCTTGGAAAGCGCCAATCGGACTTTCATATTACCCCCTGCGTTCACAGCGCATGACAAGAAATATCCGCTTATTAATCCCGCAATGCCCCGGCAATGGGATTTACCGTTGCTGTTAGTCGAATTTATTCAATCCAATCAATAAAATGAATACGCCGAAAGTTGTATTTTTTAACGATTTATCTTTGTTTCCGGCTCTATTCTTTTGAAATAATTCAGCTTGTATTTACCAAAAAATAGTTTAAATTATGTTTATCCACCTGGATGGATAGTGTCATGAATATCCGGCAAACGATCCGCAAGCTGCCCGCCGCAACGTTAAGGAAGGCCTGGCGTTTGGCCAATGATCTGTCGGAAACAAAAACCATCGATGAATTGTCGCAGGTGATTTTCAACCAGACAGGCTCCATCGTCCCCCACGAAACGGCGGCGCTATACGCCCAGGACCCCTTGACCCTGGCGCCCCTGCCCGACTTTTTCGCCACCAAAAATATCGGCGACAGCGCTGAAAATATCAAGCGGTATAACGAACGCTATTTCAGCGTTAGCCCTGTCATTAAAACGGTTGGCGATCCGCGCTTTAACAATATTGGATTTTCGGAAAGCGATGTGGTCAACAAATCGTCGTTCCTCGACAGCGAGTATTATCAGGATTTTTTCAAGCCGATGGGTCTGTGCCAAACCTTGGTTTTAAACGCGGTGTTTCACGGCCAAACCACCGGCACGGTGTCGTTCCATAGGCCGCCGGGCGCCAGGGACTATACCCGGATGGAGAAAGCGGCGCTCACTTTGGTTGCCCCGGCCATCGCCAGCGCGTTCTGGGCCATACGCCTTCGGGATAATCAGGAGGCCCGGCGGAGCCAGCCCGCCATCCAGCGGAACAACCGCTATCCGCTCACGGCCAGGGAGGATCAGATCACCCGCTTGACACTGCTTGGCCATTCAAACCGAGAGATAGCCAATGAGCTTTATATCAGCGAAAAAACCGCCAAGACCCATTTGGCCTCCATCATGCGCAAAACCGGGGCCAAAAGCAGATGCCATCTCATTTATAAACTCCATTTTGAAAAATAGTCTGCCAATGGAACTTCGCGGAGCTTTTTTATAGTCCGGGGTATTGTTAACTGTTGCCCAAATCAAGTTAACACGCGCATAGGTTCTTTTCTGTGTCACCCCAGCCTTGAGCCGGGGTCTCCTTGATATAGCGCGATCCCGGATATCCCGTTATTTGCGCCGAGCGGCGCCGGATTCACGAGGCCAGGGATATATTGCTGTCGAACATCGCCAATCCGCCATCCCTGATAGAGCTGTCTGGGATGGCCGGGATGAACCATAAAAAGCTCAACCGTGGATTCCGAAGCAAGTTCGGCAAAACGACGTACGCCTGGGTGGTGGAACACAGGATGGAAATGGCGCGCGCGGCCATGCACTTGCGCGGAATCACAGTTGCGGAAGCGGCGTATCTTGCCGGATATTCGCACCCGTCGAATTTCACCACCGCCTTTAAAAAATGTTTCGGGTATCCGCCTGGGTAAGTCACAAAACCCCGCGCCCGATAGGCTAATCAGCGGCGGGCTTTCAGGCGCGTTGCCGATCCTCCAGCCGCCCGTCCTTCAATTTAATGATCCTGCGCGAGTGGGCCGCGATGGCCTGGTCGTGGGTGACCATCACTATCGTCACACCGTCGCCGTTGAGACTTTTCAATATGTCCATTATCGCCGCGCCGGTCTTGGTGTCCAGGTTGCCCGTCGGCTCGTCGGCCAGGATGATTTTAGGCTCTGCCACTATCGCCCGGGCGATGGCGGTGCGTTGCGATTCACCGCCGGACACCTGGCTTGGAAAATGGTTTAGCCTGTGGGATAGCCCCACTTTCTCAAGCGCGGCGGCCGCCCTGGACTTCGGGTCCAATTCTCCCCGGTAGTACAGCGGCAGGCAGACGTTTTCCAATATGGTGTTGCGGGCCAGAAGGTTATAGCTCTGGAACACGAACCCAATGTCCCGGTTTCGCACACGGGAAAGCTCGTCCTCCGTCATCTTCGCCACGTTAACGCCGCCTAGCAGGTAATCGCCGGAAGTGGGTGTGTCCAGACAGCCGAGAATGTTCATCAGCGTGGACTTGCCGGAGCCGGACGGCCCCATCAGCGCCGTGAAATCCCCCGCATCCACAGCAAAAGAGACCCCCGCCAGCGCCTCCACCCCAGCGCCGGCAAGGTTGTACACCTTGCGGACGTCCGTAAGCTCGATCACGGCGTCAGTCCTCCGCCGGAGCGCGCAGAAACACCGTCTCCCCTTCCCGGAGCCCTTGCGTTACCTCCGCCTCGAACCCGTTGGAAAGCCCCACTTTCACCGCGCGTTTCTCCGGCTTGCCGCCCCCCACCAGATAAACATAATGCGTCTTGCCGCCGTCATCGGTCTTTAGCGCCTCCTCCGGGGCAATGATCACACCGCTCTTGGACTGAAGGATAAGGTCCACATTCGCAGTCATTCCCGGCTTGAGCTTCTGGACCCCCTCGCCGGTTATTTCTATTTTCACCTTGAACACCGTTATGGCGCCGGAAGACTCCCCCTTCGGATACACCCGCGTGACGATCCCGTCGAACACCATTTCAGGATACGCGTCCGCGGTGATGTTCGCCTTCTGGGCGGCGTAGACCTTGCCGATGTCCGTCTCGTCCACGAGCGCCACGATGAAGATGCGGGAGATGTCCCCCACCAGCCCAAGCTTTGTGCCCCCGGTGAAAGTGGATATGCCCGACGCCACCACCTGCCCCTTTTCCACGGTCTTTTCCAGCAGCACCCCGTCCATAGGGGAGACTATCACCGTCTCCCGCAGCCGTTCTTTGGCGTCGTCAAGCTCCAGCCTCGCCTTTTTCACGGCAGCCTCGGCGAACTCGGCCTTGGACTTCGCCTGCGCCTCGGCGGTCTGCGCCGATTCGAGCTCCTGGTTTGAAATCAAACCTTGTTTGGAAAGCGCAACGGCCCTGGTTGCCTTTGCGGAAAGTTCCATAAGGCTGGCCCCGGCGGAGTCGAAATCAGCAATCGCCCGCGCCAGGTCGGACTCTTTCATCCCCACATTGCGCCGTTCCGTGGCGGGGTCGAGCGTAAGAAGCTTTTGTCCCGCCTTGATCGCATCCCCCGGCTCGTATGGAAACTCGGTCACCTCGCCTGAAGCTTTCGATTTTATCTCCACCTGCGAATCCGGCTCTATGGCCCCAGTGGCGGACACGGCCAGTGTGATGTCCCCTTTTGCAATCCGGGCGGTCCTGGTCTTTTCATTCTTTCCGGACGTGCCGTTGAATTTGAAGACCCCCGCACCGGCGATAATCACCGCGAGGATGGTGACAATGGCGATAATCTTCTTTTTGTTCATCTTTGCATTGTATCATCGGGAAGCGCATCGGCATATGTCCGCGATTCAGACTAACGCCAAGATGAAAACGACCTGAAAAAGGACACTGTAACTGTCCGCAAAGAAGTCAAATCGCCATAAGTTTATATCAAAGCAAACACAAAATGGGGGGCAGGAAGTTTCCGCGCGACAGTCATCTTGATGATATTATTGAATTTATAAATAGACACCGCGCGAAAAACCGTTTGGCGTATTAATTGCTTAATATCATGGGCAGACTTGTCGGTTTCATCCAAACGCTATTATATAAGTTGGAATACAACGATTTGAATTTGGTGGGGGTGTTTCTTATGTTTCGCAGGGCGGTAGCAGGATTGGCGCTTGCCGGGTTGATGATGATAGCTGGCTGCAGCGGGGTGGGCGGGGAGAATGACACTTCCACTTCGGGCTCCTCTTCTACCGGATCGGGCTCCACCAAGGACCTGAGCAAGATAGGGCAGACCCCCGACCTGACCTGGCACAACGATTATATGACCGGCTCCCACGCAAACTATTCGTGCGGGATCACCTGCCACCCCACGGACACGGCGCTCACAAAAACTTCGGCGCGGACCTCCGGCCAAACCAAACCGGGGATGGCGCTCACCTCCACCCGGTCGGAAATCTGCTCCCAGTGCCATATGAGCAATTACAACGCCGCGTCCAACTTCAAACATTCCCAGAATAACGTGGGCACATACTGCAACTCGTGCCACTATTCGGACAGCTTCACCTCCCATTCGCGCGTGAGCCACACGGAATTCCACTCCGTCATCACCACGAACTGCGAAAGCTGCCACTCGAACAGGTATCCTTCATCGCACTCGTCCTCTGGCAGGACCTCTGGCTGCGCCTCGTGCCACCAGTATTCCAGCGGCTCGTGGGGTCTCTCGTCCGGCGGCGCGCACACTTATACCAGTGGCTGCTCCTCTTGCCACAGCCCGACCACGAACCATTCCGGCAGGTCCTCAAGCTGCGAAACGTGCCACACATACCCGACATGGACGGTGGCGCATACTTATACCTCCGGCTGTTCCTCTTGCCACAGCCCGACAACAGACCATTCCGGCAGGTCCAGCAGTTGCGAAACGTGCCACACATACCCGACATGGGCATGGTCGCACCCGGACGTAACTTCCGGATGCTCCTCGTGCCATAGCGGCCACTACAGCCCCTACTCCTGCGAGGGGTGCCACACGAGGGGCTTAAGCTGGGACTTCAGCCACAACTCGGTGAGTTCCTCCAACTGTATCGCCTGCCACGCCGACGGGTATGGAGATGACGGCGGCGAGGGCGGCCACGGCGGCGGCGACAACTAAAAAGCGCTCCGGAAGGCTGTGCCCCAGAGAAATTTAATACCGTATTTGGTGGCGCCGGCCTGGCTTGCCCTTACCTCTTGCGGCGGGCCATCCGGGGTGGTTCGTGGGACCATGAGGCGGAAAGCCTTCGCATGACATTCCGGTGGGGTCTTCTGCCAGGACAGAAAGGATATGACAACGGATTCCGCTGCGCCATGTGACACGGGCCGTGACCGCATGGCGGATTACCCCGTCCTTTTCATCGCCGGAACGCTCATAGCGCTGGCCCAGTACTTCCTTTTGCAGGAGGTCACCGCGCTTACCGCCGGCACCGAAATCGTGATACTGCTCGTCACGGTGGCTTACTTTTCAGGATTTTCCATCGGATACACTCTTTCCGGACGGATCTCCGAACCGGCCATAATAAAACTGATCGCGCTTTTTTTTCTTTTGCACCTTACGTTCCCGTTTTCATTACGGCTCCTGGCCGGGGCGCTGCATGAAATGCTTCCCGGCCTTGCGGCGCTGGCGCTTTTGTTCGTCACGGCGTTTGCGATGGTCTCCGTTTTTTCGATCCTCCTCCCGGCGTACATAGACAGGCGCGGGCCGGCCTCGCTCCCGGCGCTGTACGCCACCGAGCTTTGCGGAACCGCCTTCGGATTCGCCGTGATATTCGGCGTGGGGGCCGCCCAGGCTTACGCTGTGGCGGCGATTTACCATGTGGCGTTCGCGGCCCTGGTGGGCGCCGTGTTCTGGAACATGAAAGCGGCCTTGGCGGCGCTTGCATTGGCCGGTGTTTCCGTGTTCATGTCCTCTTCGATGGACCGGTGGTCGCTATCCTATTTCTATGAGCGCGCTTTCGGCGTCAAAGACGCCCAGACCCTCTACAGCGTGTACAGTCCATATCAGAAGGTGGACATTATCGAGGCAAAGTCCGGATCGCGAAGGCTGTACCTTAACGGGCTTTTGTTTTACGGCTCCGGCTCGCTGCGCCAGTTCAACCTGTACCTGACGAGGCTTCCGGTGGAGCTTGCCGCCCCGGCAAATACGCTTATCATAGGCTCGGGATCCATGGAGTCCGTCGCGTATGCGTCACAAAAATCGGCCAGCGTCACCACGGTGGAAATAGACGAGGCGGTGATAAAAGGGAGCCTGGCCTATTTCACAGATGTGAACATGGGCGGGAAAATACCCGGTTGGCGCTACGTGGTGGACGACGGCAAGCATTTCCTGGGATCGGGCGTGGAGAAATATGACCTGATATCCGTGGACGTGCCTGCGCCTTTCACCATACAGACCGGGCTTGTATATTCGGAGGACTTCATGCGGCTTGCGCGCGGGAGGCTCTCGCCCAAAGGCGTTTTCTCAATTTCGTTGTGCGGCAGGATAGATGACGGAGGGATGATCGCCACGGCTGTGGCCGCCGCTGTGCTGAACACCTTTGACGGCGTGATAATCCACACTCCCGAAAAATCCCCATACAGTTTCGCGTTGGCCGGGCATAAACTCCCTTTCACAAAAGAGCAGGCCGCGCGATTGATCGGGCAGTACGGCGGCGGGACCGTGAAAATAATGGACAAAGCCGAGGCGATGGCGGCGGTGGGGGGCGCAAAGCCGATCAGGTGGGACGATCCTAGCCTGCCGGTGAAGGCCAGCTTGCGGCGGACCGCGAAAAAATTCTTCCCCGCGGAGGGGAGATGAACGGATCAGCGGGGCTAAAGACTTTATACGTGTTCATGATGGGGTTTTTTCTCGCCCTCACGCAGACCGGCTTTTTTTTCGGAATGGAGATATTTTTCACCTCCGCTTTCGCCGGATTCGGCGCTGTGGCCGGCGGCTGGCTTCTGGGAAGCGCGGCGGGGCTTTTCATCGCAAAAGCGCGAATATGGGGGAGCGGCGCCGTCCGCGCGCAGATTGCCCACATAGCCTTGTGCCTTGCCGCGTACTACGCCTTGCAATGGGGATTGCGGACGGCTCCTTTCGACACGGCGCTGGCGCCTGTGTACATAGTCCTCATCGCCGTCTCAGGATCGCAGGCCGGAGCTTTCTTTGCCCGGAGCGGCGGGATTTTCCCCACAGCCTCGCGGCTTTATCTGTGGGAGAACAACGGGTTCATCGCCGGGTGGGTGGCCGGATTCGCAGGGTACGTTTTCATGGGGAGCGGATTTACATTATGGGCGCCAGCATTGGCCGCCGCGCTCACGGCCTCGTTGGGAAACAGGGCGCACAAGGCCTGATCCCCTTGCGCCATCCGGGAAGCCGCCACCAGTGCGGTCACAATCAGGCCTGCTTTCAGCTCTTTCAGTACGTTCCCTGCGCTCAGTTCGTTCAGATGCGGCTTTTCATTCTGTCCGCCTTCCAATCTGCGGGCCATACGGGTATATTCAGCTTGTGAAAGGCGGATAGCCTCCGCCGCCTTATGAATGGAAGGATGCTGACATGGACGGAAAAATCGCGGTCCCGGCTTACATGGCGGACTTTGCATGCCTTGGCGGCGAGTGCGACATGACATGCTGCCGTGTATGGGATGTCCCCTATGATGACGCGGCGTTTGACCGCTTGCAATCGGCCATGAGCCGGGATGAGTGGGCCGCAACCCTGAAAAATTTCCGCGCTCCCGATGTGGAGATAAAGGGGGCGAAGAGCATAGTAAAACTGCGGCCGGACGGTTATTGCGTATTTTTCGATGACAAAGGGCTCTGTTCCATACAGGGGAAGTACGGGGAGATGCGCCTTGGCGACGTTTGCGCCAAATACCCGCGCCAGTTCATCGGAATCGGGAACAGGATAGAGATGGTCGGCTGCCTTTCATGTCCGGAAGCTGTCCGGGGCCTTATCGCCAAGGGGGCGGCGCATGTGGCGGTAAAAGAGCCCTCATCGCTGCCACGGCCGGACTTGCTCACGCTCAAGCATTTTGTGGACACATCGTCCGCAAGTCTTTACCAAAGCGCATTTGACGATGTGCGGGGCGTTCTGCTTCAGCTATTGCAGGACGCTTCCCATCCGTTGGACACGCGACTTTTTCTGGCCAGCTATTTCGCCTCCCGCACATCCACTTTCTTCAGGAAAGGGGCCGGACGTGAGCATGCCGGGAAATTGGCCGTGGAGATAAAGAATATATTGTCGTCTGCGGCGCAGATGGAGCTTAAGGCCGGTTTTGACTCGATCAGTTTTTCCAGCAAGCTTGCCGTCTCCACCATCCGCGGCGTTCTGGAAGTCCGGGCCAAAACAAAAAGCGTCTTCCCGGAATATGTGGAGCTTATCGGGAAAATCGCGGACCATTACGCAGGCGAATCCTCGTCGGACGCTCTCTGGAAAGCGTATGAAGGGAGCAAATCCGCCGCGCCGCAATCAGTGCGGGACTATTTTGACAGGCTGCTCGGCAATTACTGCGCGGAGCATTTGTTGTCCACCCCATATATAGTTGAAGAGGAGCTTCTTTCGTACATCGTGCTGCTCCTTTTGCGGGTGGCGGCGCTGCGTTTCATTTTCTACAGCCATCCGGACATTTATGAATTTCAGCATGAGGTGGACAAAATTCCGGAGGAAGATTTTTATGGACGTCTGGCCGTGAAGACAGTGGTCTTTTTCACGAAAAACCTGGAGCACAACCTGGGTTACATGGAAGAGGTCAAAAAAGCGCTTGGGGGCGGCGGGATGTTCTCGCTGGCGCACGCGGCGGTCTTTATCAGGATGTGATTCCGGGCTTCATTCGGCGGCGTTTAACTAGTAGAATACGGCGGTTGGTTTTTATTAAGGAGACGAAATGTCCAGGAAGATAAACAAGGTGGTCCTTGCCTATTCGGGCGGGCTGGACACCTCTGTCATAGTCCGGTGGCTCATCGAAAATTATGGATGCGAGGTTGTCTGCTTCGCCGCCGACCTGGGGCAGGGGGAAGA
This sequence comes from Nitrospinota bacterium, assembly GCA_016235255.1. Lineage (NCBI taxonomy): Bacteria > Pseudomonadati > Nitrospinota > Nitrospinota bacterium. The sequence goes on from JACRLM010000031.1 coordinate 49,313, forward strand.
ACTAAAACCACTTCACGCCAAGGCGAAGGCCTCCGGCGCGTCCGGGCTTGTTATCCGGGACCTGAAGGAAACGTTCGTCAACGATTTCGTTTTCCCGATGCTGCGCGCCAACGCCATATATGAAGGGTCATACCTTTTGGGCACGTCCATCGCCAGGCCGCTCATCGCCCGGGAGCAGGTGGCCATCGCCCGGGAAACCGGGGCGGACGCCGTTTCCCACGGCGCCACCGGCAAAGGCAACGACCAGGTGCGGTTCGAGCTGACGTTCGCCGCGCTCAATCCGTCGTTAAAATGCGTCGCCCCGTGGAGGGAGTGGAATTTCAAGTCGCGCGAGGACTTGATGAAATACGCGGCAAAATGGAAAATCCCTGTCTCCACCACGAAGAAAAAACCGTGGTCCATGGACAGGAACCTTCTGCACCTTTCGTTCGAAGGCGGGATTCTGGAAAATCCGTGGAGCGCGCCGCCGGACGAAATGTTCGTATTGAGCGTGTCGCCGAAAAAAGCTCCGGACAAGGAGACTGTGCTGACCATCGGCTATAAAAAAGGCAACCCGGTCTCCATCAACGGCAAGGAGATGAGCCCGGCGAAACTGCTGGCTAGGCTGAACGAGCTTGGCGGGAAGAACGGCATCGGCCGGGTGGACCTAGTGGAGAACCGGTTCGTCGGGATGAAATCGCGCGGGGTGTATGAGACCCCCGGCGGGACCATATTGCACGCGGCGCACAGGGCTGTGGAATCGCTGACCCTCGACCGCGAGGTTTTGCGGCTGCGTGACTCGCTGATTCCCCAATACGCGGCGATGGTGTACAACGGATTCTGGTATTCGCCGGAGCGGGAGAACCTGCAGACGTTGATAGACGAAATCCAGAAACCGGTGACAGGCGAGGCGCGTGTGTCGCTATACAAGGGAAGCGTCGCGGTGCTTGGCCGCCGTTCCCCCAATTCGCTGTTCGATCCGCGCTACGCCACCTTCGAGGCGGACACCGTTTACAACCAGGCCGACGCGGAAGGTTTTATACGGCTCAACGCGCTGCGGTTGAGGATCCGGGCGTTGGCCAAAAAGAAGCGATAAAGGTTGGCATGGGGCGGATGGCAAGTCCGTCCCATGTATCCACACAGGAGATCAATGACCCACCCATCCGTTGACCTCGCCTCTCCAGTGCAGTTCCTCAAGGGTGTGGGGCCGCGCCGGGCGGAGCTTCTGGGCAAACTTGGAATCCAGACAGTGCGGGATCTTTTGAATCATTTCCCGCAGCGCTACGAAGACCGCGCCGCAATCAAACCGATAGCCCAGACCCAGGTGGACAATCTGGAGACCGTGCGGGGCGTCGTGAAAAACGTTTCCGTATCCCCCATGGGGCGCACCCGGAAAAAAGTGTTCGAGGCGGCGTTCGCCGACAAGTCCGGCGTCATCCGCGCCATATGGTTCAAGTTTCCCGAAAAGGCGTATCTGCAAAGGTACGCCGTGGGGACGGAATGGATAGTTTCCGGCAAGGTCACTGTCAATAAATTCCGGGGCAACAAGGTGATCATCCACCCGGAGACCGAGGAGGCGGACATTGAACCGGGGGACGAGGGCGCCGCTGATTCATATAAAATCGTCCCCATATACCCCCTCACGGAAGGGCTTATCCAGCGGGCCTTGCGCGGCATCATAAAATCGGCCGAGCCGTTGATAGAACATATCGCCGACTTTATCCCCGATGAACTTAATGAGCGGTACAAACTGCCGGGGCTTGCGGAAAGCATGGCGTATATCCATTCCCCCCCGCCGGATGCGGACGTGAACTCTCTAAACGAGTTTGAGGACCGCCACCAGAAAAAGCTTATCTTCAACGAGTTCTTCCTCGTGCAGACCGGCCTTGCGCTGAAGCATGGGACCGCCCGCGCCAAAATCCCCGGCGTGGCGATGGGGGTGGAGAGCGCGTTGATGGAAAAAATCCGATCCGTGTTCCCCTTTCCGTTGACGGGGGCGCAGAAACGGGCGCTAGGCGAGATCACGGCGGACATGACTTCCGACAAGCCGATGAGCAGGTTGCTGCAAGGGGACGTTGGAAGCGGGAAGACCGCCGTGGCCCTCTCCGCCGCGTTGATCGCCGTGCACAACCGCAAACAGGCCGCCATAATGGCCCCCACGGAGATATTGGCGAACCAGCATTACAAAAACATAAGCAGGGCGCTTGGCGCCACAAAAGTTCGCGTCGAACTTATAACTTCAGGTTCGGACGGAAAGAAGGAGGCCATATCCCGCGCCATGAGCGGCGAGGCGCACATCATCATCGGCACACACGCGTTGATACAGGAAGGGGTGGATTTCCACAACCTTGGGCTTGTGATAATAGACGAGCAACACAGGTTCGGTGTGCGCCAGCGGGCGGAGCTTATGAAACGCGGCGTCCACGCACACACTCTGATAATGAGCGCCACGCCGATCCCACGGACGCTGGCGATGACACTATATGGCGACCTTGACGTGTCGGTGTTGGACGAAATGCCGCCCGGGCGCACCCCCATCTCAACGAAAATCCATGAGCCGGAGCAGCGCCGCCGCGCCATCGAATTAGTGCGCGACGAAGTGAAAAAAGGGAGGCAGGCGTATATCATTTATCCGTTGGTGGAGGAGAGTGAGAAGCTGGAATTAAAGGCCGCCGTCACCATGTTCGAGCATCTGCGCGAAGGTGATTTCGCCGGATTGCGGCTCGGCCTCACCCATGGCCGGATGAAAAGCGCGGAGAAGGACGAGGTGATGGAACGGTTCGGCCGGGGGGAGATAGACATACTCGTCTCCACCACGGTGATAGAGGTGGGGATAGATTACCCCAACGCCACGGTGATGATGATAGAGCACGCGGACAGGTTCGGCCTAAGCCAGCTTCACCAATTGCGCGGGCGGGTGGGGCGCGGGACGCATTCTTCGCATTGTTTGTTGATGGCCGAATGCCACCGTGGCGCTCCAGGATGGGACAGATTGAAGGTGATGGAAAAATTTCAGGACGGATTCAAGATCGCCGAGGAAGACCTTGCGCGGCGCGGCGCCGGCGACTTTTTCGGATCGAAACAATCAGGATTGCCGGAATTTAAAATCGGGGATATATTGCGCGACCACCGCATACTTGCCGAAGCCCGCAAGGCGGCCTTTGCCTTGGTGGAAGAAGACCCTAAACTGGCGAAACCGGAGAACGCGAAATTATTGAAAGCGGTGAAGGAGAATTGGAAGGACAGGTTTGAATTGGGGGAGGTGGGATAGCGCGGCTATATATAGATCGCCATGCTCGCGCCATGTCATCCCGGAAGCCGTAATCGGCTATCCGGGATCACGGTATACAAGGGGCAACCCGGTGGGGGTCGCCTGAGGGCAAGCCAGCGGCTTGCCCCTACAAGGCGCTGATGCCGGATCAAGTCCGGTATGACAATTATTGAGCGCTCTACCCCACCCTCACAATCTTACCCGGCCTGTCCTGCCCGGCCACTTCAAACGGTGTTGCGCCGCCGGGCAATGCTTCTTCCGCCATCTGGCGCACCAGATGTGGATTATTGTTCGTTTGCGACACGTGGGCGAAGGTGATCCCTTGCAGGTTTGCGTGAACCACGTTTTTCACAAGCTCGAGGCATTGCCCATTTGAAAGGTGCCCGTTGCGGCTGGCGATGCGTTGCTTCAACTCCCACGGGTACGGCCCGGCCTTTAGCATCTCGGGATCGTGGTTTGATTCCAGAATCATATAATCGGCCCCGGCTATTTTGCGCTCCATAAGCCAGGTCACATATCCCGCGTCCGTCGCCACCGCCAGGCTGATTCCGCCCACCCTGAATATAAACGCGCAAGTGTCCCGCGCGTCGTGCGGGATGGAGAATGACACCACCTCTATCCCGCATGCGTCAAAAGCGCTTCCGGTGGCGAAATGCTCCACCCGGGGCAATTTCCCCAACCTATCCTTCACCGCATGATGGGTCTCCCGGTTCATGAATACCGGAACTTTCAAATTGCGCGCAACCACTCCGGCGCCTTTCACATGGTCGTTATGTTCGTGGCTTACCACGATGGCCTTGATGTGATCCGGACGTATCCCCGCCTCGCTCAACCTTGCCAGTGTTCCTTTCGCGGAGAAACCCGCGTCCAACAGAATTCCCTCCCGCTCACCGCCAATGAATATGGAATTGCCGGACGAACCGGAGCCGAGGACGCAAAGACGCAGCATCGGAATGTTAATCCGACACCAGCATGTGATATAACAGCGGAATCATTATCTCGTGATGGCCCGTGATGGATATTCCGCGCCCGGCGCCCTGGATGGGGCGGTTCACAACGTTCACGGCGGGGCGGTAATGCTGGATCATGTCCATGTTCACGGTCATAAATTCCGAAACATCGCTCCCCAGATTCCGCGCGGCGGAAAGCGCCTTGATGAACACCTCCGGCAATATCACAGACGAGCCGACGTTAAGGTACACCCCGCCGCCGCCGAGTTGGGAGACGACGCCGGTGAACAGGCGGAAATCGTTCAGCGTGGCCCGACCCGTCGCCGCGCCGTCCACGTTCGGATGGATATGCACGATGTCCGTGCCGATGGCGGCGTGGACCGTCACCGGGATTTTGCGGTCATAACCGTTCGCCAACAGCGACAATGCGGCGTTGGGCATTTTTGATTCGGCGATATACCGCCCGATAGCTTCCCCCATGCCGGTGTCGCCAGTGGCGAACTTTTTTAACGCACCGTTAAAATGCGCCGCCGTCTCCTCCACCATGCCAAAGCGCCCTTCTTTTATTTCCACCGCCACATCTTCGCTGGTGGCCCCGTTAAACGCTATTTCCAGATCGTGCACCGCCCCCGCCCCGTTCATCGCCAGCGCGTCGAGGATGCCACGTTCCATAAGGTTGATGAGGATCGGCGGCATGCCGCACTTGATCACATGCGCCCCGATGGCCATCACAACGGGTTTGCCTTTGGACTTTGCATCGCGTATGGCGGACACCACCTTGCGCAAATCATTCGCCTTTAGTATCGAAGGGAGCAGATCGGAAAACTTCCCGCTTTTTTGATACGCCGCCACGTCCGCGAACATCCCGGTGGTGACGAGGCTTTTGCGCCCGGCGATCGGGTATGACCCGATTTTCGAAAAGTCCGCCGGTTTGAATTTGTATCCGTCCGCCATTTATTTAATCAATTCCATGAATTCATCCAACGTCAGGCCAGCCTGCTCGATTATGTTCACCAGCGTTCCCTTTTTTATGTCCCTGTTCTGGTGATGGGGGACAACCACCCGGAAGCCCTCTTTCTTGAATATTTTATGGCTCCCCTTTTGCCGATGCTCGATAAAGCCCGCCTTCACCAAGGCTTTGACCACTTCACGGCTTTTTAGCGTGGGAGTTTTCGTCAAACGCTGGCTTCCACCTCGAGGAACAAACGGTTTTCCTCCGGGACGGGCAATCCGTCCGCCTCCAAGCTTTCAATATAAAGGTCCATAGCTTCCTTGATGTTGGCTATGGCCTCATCATAAGTGTCCCCTTGTGAAATGCACCCGGGCAACGAAGGGACCAAAGCGGTGAATCCCCCTTCTTCCTGTGGTTCAAGGATGACCTTGTAATAGCGTTTCATGATATCTCCGCTTTCCAACAATTACCTGGCGGCAAGTTTCTTTGTTTATTATAGCTATCCCGCGCGCCGGGGAGCCATTTATATTTACCCGCCGAACCGGCCCATGATGCCGTTAATAATGTTCGTGGTGGACTTGCCCGCCACCAGCGGCACTATCTCCACCCTGCCGCCGCGTTTCTCCACCACGTCGCGCCCCACCACCGTGTCCGGGGTATAGTCTCCCCCTTTCACCAGGATGTCCGGCGACACGGCCTTGATAACGTTGATCGGCGTGTCCTCGTTGAAAACGGTGACAGCGTCCACGCATGAGAGCGCGGAAAGAACTTTTATCCTGTCGTCCTGCTTTGTCAGCGGCCTGTTTTTACCTTTGATGCGGCGCACGGAAGCGTCCGAGTTAAGGCCCACCACCAGCGCGTCGCCAAGGGCGCGGGCCTTTTCCAGATAATGGACATGCCCTGCATGGACGATGTCGAAACAGCCGTTGGTGAACACCACCGCCCGTCCCTCGCCCCGGAGTTTTTTGGCGTATTCCGCCGCCTGCGCGCGGCTCTTCACCTTGCCGTTTCCAGCCTTGTCGGGCATAAGCCTGTCGAGCACTTCGCGCCGGGTGACGGCCCTTGCGCCCACATGCCCCACTTCGATGGCGGCCGCCACGTTGGCGATTTTCGCCGCCTCTTCCAGCGGCAGCCCGGCGAAAAGCGTGACGGCCAGCGCCGCTATCACAGTGTCCCCAGCGCCGGTGACGTCAAACACTTCCAGCGCCTCAGCGGCGAAATGCATGCTGGCTCCATCTTTGCCAAACACGCTCATCCCCTCGTCGCCGCGGGTGATGAAGATGTGCTCGGCGCCGGTCACTTTGAAAAGCCGCGCCGCCGCCGTGCGGTAATCCCTGTCCGTTTTTATCTCCACCCCGGAGGCCAGCGCGGCCTCCTTGCGGTTCGGCGTGATGATGGTGGCGCCGGAGTATTTGGAATAGTCGCGACCCTTCGGATCGACTATCACCATCTTGCCCGCTTTCCGGGCGCATTTTATTATCCGCGCCGTGACGGCGGCGGGAAGCGCCCCTTTGCCGTAATCGGAAAGGATCACCCCGTCGCACTTTTTGACGGCGCCTTCCACCCGCGCCACAAGCCTGGCCTGGCCTTTGTTGTCAGCGTCCGCCCTGCTCTCCCGGTCCACCCGGAGCATCTGCTGGCGCATGGCGATGAACCTTGTCTTGCGCGTGGTGGGGCGTGCCGGGTCGGTGACAAGGTCGGCCGGGCTGATCCCTTTTTTCTTTAGCAGCGCCTTTATGGAATCCGCGCCGTCATCATCTCCCAGAAGGCCCACAAGCCGGGCCTTGGCCCCAAGGGCGGATGCGTTTGCCGCCACGTTCGCCGCGCCGCCTAAAATCTCCTCCTCGTCGGTCACTTCCAGCACCTGCGCCGGGGCCTCGGGCGATATCCGCTCGATATGCCCCCGCACATACCTGTCGAGTATCACGTCCCCCACCACCAAAGCGGTGGGCCGCCGCATTCCGTTCAAAGCATCGAATAGCCGCTTGTTCATCTGGCGTTATATTTCCCCGTTGTCCGAAAACGAATAGTACCGCCCGTCACCAAAAATCAGGTGGTCGAGCACTTTTATGTTCATCAACCGCCCCGCCTCCGCCATGCGCCGGGTGAGGTTTATGTCATCGTCAGAAGGGTCAGGATCGCCACTGGGATGGTTGTGCATCAGGATCACGCCGCAGGCGGACTCCCGGATGGCGGGGTTGAACACTTCCCTGGGCTCCACCACCGCCGCCGTGATTCCCCCTTCGGAAACTACGACAGTCTTTATTATCCTGTTTTTCGCGTTAAGCAGCGCCACGCGGAACGTTTCCTTGCGCAGGTTCTTCATTTGCGGCTGATAAAGTTTGGCCACGTCCTCGCTGGCCCGCACTGGGGTGGAAGCTGTGTCCCTGCCGGACGACGAGAACCTGCGCCCAAGCTCCAGGCCCGCCTTTATGCTTATGGCCTTCACCTCGCCGATCCCCTTCACTTTTTTGAGCTCGCCGATGGAGGCTGCCTCCAGCCCGCTAAGGTCCTCGAATGTCCTTAAAAGTTCCCTTGCCAGGTCCAGCGCGTTTTTCTCCCCCACGCCAGATCCGATGAGGATGGCGATCAGTTCGGAATCCGAAAGGCTGGACGCCCCGTTTCGCAGAAGCTTCTCCCGCGGCCTGTCATTCTCCGGCCATTGCTTGATCGCTTCCCTGAGGGCGTATTTTTTAGGTGGCATCCTTTAATCTCCGCTTGTGGAGGAGGCCGCGCCGTTATACTTCCAGCTTGGTCAGGTAATAGTCTATCGTTTTACGGAGCCCTTCCTTGAGGTTCACCTTCGGCTCCCATCCCAGCTTTTCCTTCGCGCGGCTTATGTCCGGCCGGCGCTTCTTCGGATCGTCCTGCGGCAGGTCGTGGAATGTTATCTTGCTAGAAGACCCGGTGCGCTCAAGCACCACATTGGCCAGTTCCAGTATGGTCATCTCCGCCGGGTTGCCTATGTTCACAGGCTCGGTGACGTTGGAGTAAAGAAGCTTTACGATCCCCTCCACCATGTCCGTTACATAGCAGAACGACCGTGTCTGCGACCCGTCGCCATACACCGTCAAGTCATCCCCCCGCACGGCCTGACAGACAAAATTGGTGACCGCGCGCCCGTCCTCCACCCGCATGTTCGGGCCGAATGTGTTGAATATCCGCAATAGCCTGATGTCCACCCCGTGCTTGCGGTGATAGGCCATCGTGGCGGCCTCCGCGTACCTTTTCGCCTCATCGTAGCAGGAGCGCGGCCCGATGGAGTTCACGTTCCCCCAATATGTCTCTTTCTGCGGATTGATCTCCGGGTCGCCGTATATCTCCGACGTGCTGGCGATCATGAACACCGCCTTGTCCCGCAGCGCCACATCAAGACAGGCGTGGGTGCCAAGCGATCCGGTCAACAGCGTCTCCACGGGATATTTCAGATAGTCCGGCGGCGAGGCTGGCGAAGCGAAGTTCATCACATAGCTGAAAGGTCCTTTGATGTCCATCAAGCCCTTGGTGATGTCCCTTTCGATATATGTGAACTTCGGCGATTTGATATCGCTTATGTTTTCCAGCGATCCTGTGATCAGGTTGTCCACGCACACCACCTCGTGCCCTTCGCCAAGAAACCGTTCGCAAAGGTGCGAGCCGATGAAACCGGCGCCGCCCGCTATCAAAAATCTTGCCATCGCAATTTTCCTTTCAGGCCCTTCCTATGCAGTAATACTCGAAGCCGGAGGCCCTGATCCTGTCGGGATCGTATATGTTCCTGCCGTCAAAAATCACCGGCGTCTTCATAAGGCTCCTGAGCCTTTCCGCGTTCAACAGCCGGAACTCCCGCCATTCGGTGACAATCACCAGCGCGTCCACCCCTGTGGCGGCGGTGTATGCGCTGTCGCAATATTCCACGCCGGAAGGGAGCGTCTTGCGGCTGTTTTCCATTGCCACCGGGTCATACGCCTTCACGGCGGCCCCTTTTTCCACGAGGGATTTTATTATCTCCGCCGATTTGGCCTCGCGCATGTCGTCCGTGTCCGGCTTGAACGCAAGCCCAAGCACGCCGAACCTGCGCCCTTTCATATCGGGAAACCGCTTGTATATCCTGTCCATGAAGTGGGACACGCGGTTATCGTTCACGCTGAGCACTTCCTTTAGCATCCCGAACGGCGTGCCAAGCTTGCCTGCGGTATAAAGAAGGGACATCACATCTTTCGGGAAACACGATCCGCCGAATCCAAGCCCTGCGTTAAGGAATTCATGCCCGATCCGCCTGTCCGCCCCCACTCCCTTGGCCACGTCCTTCACGTTGGCGCCAACGGTCTCGCAAATATCGGATATTTCGTTGATAAACGATATTTTAAGGGCCAGAAACGCGTTGGACGCATATTTGATAAGCTCCGCCGAAGGGACGTCCGTCACCAGCACCGGCGCCCCCAAGGTGTAATAAAGCTCCAGCAGCTTTAACGCCACCTGCTTGGTTGGCGCGCCTATCACTATCCTGTCCGGGCTGAGCGCGTCGGCAATGGCCGAACCCTCGCGCAAAAACTCGGGATTGGACACCACGTCGAATTCCTGCCCGTTGCTTTTAGATTCGTTTATCACGCGGCGCACCAGGTCCCCCGTGCCGACGGGAACGGTGCTTTTGTTGACTATAACCTTGTATCCATTGAGGTTTTTTCCGATTGTCTTGGCGGCGCTTTCAACATATGAAAGATCCGTCCCGCCATCGTCCTTCGGAGGGGTGCCCACACATATGAAAATGATTTCCGAAGTATTCACCCCACCGGCCACATCAGTGGAGAAAGTCAGGCGGTTTTCGTCCATGTTCCGCTTGACCATTTCTTCGAGCCCCGGCTCGTAAATGGGCATGATTTTCTTGTTAAGGGAGGCCACTTTCGCCCCGTCCACGTCCGCACAGTTCACATCATTGCCCATGTCGGAGAAAACGGCGGCGGTGACAAGCCCGACGTAACCTGAGCCAATAACGCAGATTCGCACCTCTATTTCCTCGTTAAAGAATGAAAAGCAAGGGGTTATTATAGCGTATAAGCGTTTTCATGGAAGGGAAATTAAAGCTTTCAGCCAGTTCCGTGCCGCCGGCATGGTCATAGGGCCAGCGGTGGGATATAATCTTGCGAGGTTGTAACATTTAGTAATCAGGGAAGTGACCGGAAGTTATGGGCAAAGTATCGTTGAGACGAGGGTCGGACGCCGCGCGAAGGAAAGCCGCAGAGACCATAGAGGCCACCATCATCCATCAGAGGCAAAAGGAACTTACGGTTGGGCGGTGGGATTTCGTGGTGTTCGGCCCTTCGCGGGATAGGGGCAAAGCTGTGGCCAGGGTGTGCGTGGCGGAGCATATGATCATCCAGAAGGCTCCGGTGTACCTTGCGGCTGTGGGGGATCCATCGGTGATCGGTGAACCGGGCCTTGTGCCCATCGAGGAACTGACCGGCGGGGACGTGGCCGAGGAACTTTTCGGCCTTGAGGTCTATCACATTTCCCCGCTGCGCCCAATAGACGTGGTGGAAAGAAAAGAAAACGTGGATTTGGACCGGCTGCGCGGCATTGTGATAGAGGAATATTCCGGCCTGAACATAGCCATAATCGAAACACCCGACGAGGCGGCGTGGAGCGTTTCCGCGCTTCAATACCTCAACGATTGCGACGATATTTTTCCCGACCAGCTTATGAGCGCCATCCGCTCCACCATGCGGGACACTTCCATAACCTTCCGCCAGCCACCGGGGCTTATAAACTAGCTTTTCCAGCCATTTTTACCGTGCCGCTCCGGCATGATTATAACGCCGCATTATTACAATTATTGTTCAAAGCGGCGTATATTAGTCATGGATAGGCATCGGCGGAACGCGCTAATGAAAATGAAAAGGCCTCCGTTAACCCCGGCGCAGATAGCATTGGTTTACCTGGTCGTAGCTATCGCGTGGGAAATATTTTCAGACACTTTTGTGTTCCATCTGACAGGCAGATTCGGCCCGCCAACGCTCGCGCATATTTCGGAAGAATTTCTTGTCGTATCGGTCACCGCTTTTATCATTTTCGCGCTCATTCGCAAATCGTCCATTACCCTGCTTGGCAAACAGGTGGAAATTGAGTCCGCAAACCGCTTTCTGAGGATCATAAGCGACTCCAACAAGATATTGATCAACTCGGGATCCGAAGTGGAATTTCTTCGCCGGATATGCGAGGTGATCGTGGAAACTGGCGGTTACCCGATGGCCTGGGTGGGATTGGCGGGGGATGATAAAGACCGCAAAGTAACGCCATTGGCATGGGCCGGCGCCGTGGACGGATATTTCGAGGCCGTTCAAATACGCTGGGACGATTCCGATGGGGGCGCCGGCCCCACCGGGCGGGCCATCAAGACCGGCCTGCCCCAGATTAGTGGCGATATGCGGACGGACGAATCATGCCGCAATTGCGCCGAAGAGGAGGCCAAGCGCGGATTCCTTTCGTGCATTTCGTTCCCGATGATCGGCAACGGCGGTACATTTGGCGTCCTGACCGTTTTTTCGGACACCCCCAACGCTTTCACGGAGGTGGAGTCGCAACTGCTCGGCGAACTGGCGGACGACATGGCCTATGGAGTCGCCGCGTTGCGCGCAAGACAAACCGCGATTCTAGCTGAAGAAACATCGCGCCGGCTGGCCAGATTCCCGGAAGAAAACCCTCATCCCGTGCTGCGCGCCGGAGAAGACGGCTCGCTGATATACGCCAATCCGGCCGCGGAAAGTATCTGTCAAAACGGAGGGCTGCTGCCGGACGATCTGGCGGCTGCGGTGGTGAGCGCCTACTTAAACGAGACCAGTGACGAGATTGTCGTGGAACGGGGCGGCAAACACTTTTCGTTGCACATAGTCCCGATTCCAAAGGAAGGGTATGTCAACATTTATGGACGGGACATAACCGAACGTATAGAACGCGAGAGGAGCCTTGCGTACCGGCTTGGAGCGGAAAAGGCGCTGGCGGAGTTTTCGGCCATGTTCGCCTCACCGGATCCGCCGGACATGGACGTGGCGCTGGGGGTGCTTGGCCGCGCCGTGGACACGAGCCGATGCTACATCTTCGCAATGGAAGAGGGCGGCAGGAAGATGAGCAACGTCAACGAATGGGTGAAGGAAAGCGTGACGCCCCAGATCGCGAATTTACAGAATCTCGACGTTTCCATCGTCCCCTGGTGGAACGCCCGGATCGGCGCGCAGGAATACATCGCCATTCCAGACGTTTCCGCCATGCCACTTGAAGCCGCGGCGGAAAAGGCCATATTCGAACAACAGGACATAAAATCCTTGCTTTGCGTCGCCATCAGGCATGGGGACGGGCGGCTGGCCGGCTTTATCGGATTTGACGACACGGATAAGGCGCGCAAATGGCATGATGAGGACATCCGGCTTATGAAAGTTGCGGCGGATATCCTTTCCGCCCACTTTAAACGCAGGGAAATGGAAAAAATATTGCGGCTGCTCTCCGTCGGTGTGGAGCAGAGCAACGCCTCCATTATCATGACGGACACGCAAGGGAGGATCGTCTATGGCAATAAAAAGACGTTTGAAGCCACCGGATACAGCAAGGCGGAGCTGATGGGGCAAAATCCCCGGCTGTTCAAGTCTGGGCACACTGCGCCGGAGGAATATAAAAAGCTTTGGGACACCATCACGTCGGGCCGGGTATGGCGGGGTGAATTCCATAACAAAATGAAAAACGGCGAGCTTTACTGGGAGAGCGCCGTGATATCGCCGGTGAGGGGGACGGACGCATATCCAACTACATCGCCGTCAAGGAGGACATAACCCAAAAGAAACACCTGGAGGCCGTCGCGCTCCAGTCTGAAAAAATGGCCTCCATAGGCCAACTGGCGGCGGGCGTGGCCCACGAGATAAACAATCCCATCGGATACGTATATTCCAATTTCGGCTCGCTGGAACGATATGTAAAGGCGCTTGTATTCCTTCTGGACGAGCACGGAGCGCTGGAAAACCATTTGCCGGAGGAAGCTCGTTCGCGGCTTGACGATATCAGGAAAACCATCAAGTTCGACATTATAAAGACCGACATTTTCGACCTGATGAGCGAATCCCGCGATGGTCTAGAGCGGGTGAAGCACATCGTTATGGCCTTGCGGGACTTCTCCCACTCCGCCGAAAACGAATGGCGGGAGTACGACCTTGCCGCCGGGCTTTCCAGCACGCTTAACATCGTGCACAACGAAGTGAAATACAAGGCCGAAGTGGTGAAGGAGTTCGGCGGCATTCCGAAGGTGGAATGCATGCCCATGCAGATAAACCAGGTTTTCATGAACATCATCATAAACGCGGCGCAGGCGATCACGGAGCGGGGCGTCATCACGATAAAAACATATGCGGAGGATGAAGGCGTGGCCGTGGAGATAATAGACACCGGCCAGGGCATCCCGCCCGGCGACTTGAAAAAAATCTTCGACCCGTTTTTTACGACCAAGCCGGTTGGGCAGGGAACCGGGCTGGGCCTTTCCCTTTCCTACAGCGTTATCCAGAAACACCGGGGCAGACTGGAAGTGGAAAGCGAACCGGGAGAAGGAACCCGGTTCAAGATATGGCTCCCCTGTAAGCGCAAGGTGGAGAGCGGCGGCCAATAAACCACCCCTCCCGCGCGGCCGACACACTGAAAGCGGGCGTTGCGTGGTAAAATGTCCGGATGAGCCAGGATATTATAAAACTGCCCGACCGGCCCCGGATTCTGGTGGCGCGGACGGACAGGATCGGCGACGTGGTCCTGTCGCTGCCGGTGTTCACTTCGTTGAAAACGTTTTTTCCCAGGGCATACTTGTGCGCCCTCACCAGAAGCTATACCAAAGACCTTCTGCTCAGCAGGCCGGACGTGGACGAGGTGATATCGTTCGATTCAAAGAACGCGGCCATACCCTTCGGCGAATTTCCAAGGCTGCTAAAAGAAGTGAGGAAAAGGAAATTCGACGCGGCGGTGATCCTGTACTCGAACTTCTCCGTGGCGGCTCTGGCGGCGATGGCGGGGATTCCCTGCCGCGTTGGGCCCGCTTCCAAGGTGGCGCAGGTTTTTCTTACGCAAAGAGTGATCCAGCGCCGTTCCAAAAACCTTGTCCACGAGGCCGACCACAACCTGAATCTCTTAAAGCCGTTCGGAGTGACCCCTATCCGGGTCCCTTTCCTGCTGGCGCCAAAGCCGCCTCTTATCCTTTTGCAAAGGACGGAAGGGCGGCCTCTTATCGGTGTGCATCCGGGGCATGGCGGATCTTCGCGCAACTGGCCGGAAGAGCGGTATGCCCAGCTTTGCGCACAACTGTATGATTCCGGTTGCGACGTTGTGGTGACAGGATCGGCCGCCGAAAAGCCGCTTGTGGAGCGGATTGTGGCGGCAAGCGGCAAGCCTGCGCGGAAATTCATCGGCTCCGGCCCTTTGCCAGAGCTTGTAAGCGCCCTTTCGCAACTGGACGTTTTCGTGGCGTCGAGCACCGGTCCTTTGCACATCGCCTCCGCCGTGGGGACTCCGGTGGTGGGGCTGTATTGCCCGATCTTCGCCTGTTTGCCGCAGCGCTGGGGCCCCATCGGGCCGAAGGACACGGCCCTCAGCCCCAAGGTGGAGCCTTGCATGCGTTGCACCCCCCGAAAGTGCCTTCATTTCGATTGCATGGAAAAAATCGAGGTGCGCCTCGTGCGGGACGCGGCGCTTGGAAAAGTCAGCCCGGTCATGGAGCTTGCGCGCTGATGGATATGTACAGGCGCCTTCTTTCATACCTTGCTCCGTACCGGGACCGGTTCATCTTCGCGGCGCTTTGCATGGTGGCCGTTTCCGCCACATCCGGAGCCGCCGCATACATAATCCAGCCGATATTGGACGACATCTTCATGAGCAAAAACGCGGACATGCTCTCGCTTTTGCCGCTGGGGGTGGTGGCCATTTATCTGGTCCGGGGCGTCGGGCGCTATTTCGCGTCGTCGCTTATGCAGTCCATCGGCCAGCTGGCAGTAAAGGACATGCGGGACGCCCTTTTCGGAAGGCTGCAAAGCCTCTCCCTTTCGTTTTACTCCACAAGGCAGACCGGCCAGATCATGAGCCGCGTCACAAACGACGTGACGGTGATCCAAGACGCTGTCTCCATCGTGGTGTACGACCTGATCCGCGAGGCGCTGACAATGGTGGCGCTCATGGCGGTGGTGTTCTACCGGGACTGGAAGATGGCCCTGGTCTCCGTGACGATCATTCCTTTCTCCGGCGCGCTCATCGGCAGGCTGGGCAAGTCTTTGCGGATCGTCTCCCGGGAGTCGCAGGAGCGCATGGCCGACCTGACCGCCATGCTGCACGAGTCCATCACCGGCATCCGCGTTGTGCAGGCGTTCGGGATGGAGGAGTATGAGACGGGCCGCTTTAAAAAGGCCAACAACAGCTATTACGAGACCATCCGCAAGACCATCGTTATAAACGAGCTGTCCAGCCCGCTATTGGAATTTATCGGCGCTTTCGGCATCGCGGCGATTATCTGGTATGGCGGCGCGCAGGTGATAGAGGGGAAGGCCACCGTCGGGTCGTTTTTCTCGTTCCTTACCGCATTGTTCATGCTGTACACCCCCATCGCCAGGCTTTCCCGGGTGAACAACAAAATTCAGCAGGCCTTAGCTTCCGCCGCCAGGATTTTCGAGCTTATGGACTCGGAGGTGACCATAAAGGACCCGCGGGACGCAGTGGATATCCCGCCGCTGGAAAAAGGGATCGGGTTTTCAAGCGTCAGCTTTTTCTACGCTCCCGGCAAGCCGGCCCTTTCGGACATCCAGCTTAACGTGGCCAAGGGGGAGATTGTCGCCATAGTCGGCTCTTCCGGAGCGGGGAAGACCACGCTGGTGAACCTTATCCCAAGATTCCTGGACCCGGGCGCGGGCGCCGTGCTTTTCGACGGGCTGGACATCCGGCGCGCCACGCTAAAATCGTTGCGGGCCCAGATCGGCATCGTAACGCAGGACGTGTTCCTGTTCCACGGCACAATCAGGGAAAACATCGCCTACGGACGGGTGGACGCCCCGATGGAAGCGGTGGAAGGCGCCGCCAGGGCCGCCTTCGCCCACGATTTCATAATAGAGACTCCAGACGGATACGACACAATGACCGGCGAGCGCGGCGTAAAGCTTTCCGGCGGGCAGCGCCAGCGCATATCCATCGCCCGGGCCATTATGAAAAATCCGGCGGTGCTCATTCTCGACGAGGCCACATCGGCGCTGGACACGGAGTCGGAAAAGATGGTGCAGATGGCTCTTTCCAACCTTATGCAAAAACGGACAACCTTCGTGATCGCCCACAGGCTTTCCACGATAATGCACGCGGACAGGATAATCGCCATGGAAAGGGGCCGGATCGTGGAGACTGGCTCCCATGACCAGCTTATGCGGCAAGATGGTTACTACAAGCGGCTCTTTGAGTTACAATTTAACGGCGGCGGGGACATCGCCGCTGCTGCAACAGGGAAAATGGAGTGACAATGAAGAAGAATCTATTGCTTTCGCTTCTGGCCGCAACTGTCCTCTACGCGGCTGGATGCGGCAACATCACTGAGACTATACTTTCGGGAGGCGCGGAAACACCCTATGACAAACTTGGCGTGGGGATATTCCCGGGCAACCGCAACGCCGGGGACCTTTATACCCAAATGGCGGACATAGCCACCCTCAAGTTCAAGTGGGTGCGGGCCACTTTCTGGTTTGACACACAGTTTATGGCCTACAACGGAGCGTCGCCAAACTACGCCAGGTTTGACGAGACCATCAACGCGGCCGCCGCATCCGGACTGGAGGTCGTCCCTATTCTGGCTTACGTGCCGGACTGGCTTCGGGGAGACCCAAACTGGAAAAACACTTTTGTGAACGATTATGTAATCCCGCTGGTGAGGCGGTACAAAGGCTCGGTGAAATACTGGGAGGTCTGGAACGAGCCGGACGAGATGAAATATGACGTGCTAAACGGCTCGGCGGAGGACTATTTCGACCTGCTAAAGCAGGTGTCGGCCGCGATACGCTCTGTTGATCCGTCCGCGAAAGTCGTCGCCGCGGCCACCACGAGCATAGTCACCGACGGGCTGGCCAAGTTCGAGTGGACGCAAAAACTTGTGGACATGGGCCTTTCGTCGTACGCCGACGTGCTTAATATTCATTATTATTCCGATCTGGACATAGAGCTTTCCGCCAACGGCGGGCCGCTGGTGACCAACGCCGGAATGCCTGTGTGGGTGACCGAGACCGGCAAGAGCGGACAGGGAAACCAAAAATCCTATTTCGACTCCAACATGGGATACATAGACAAGTCGGTCAATCCCGAACGCATTTTCTGGTATTGCTATATCGAAGGCGAAGGGCGGACGGAGGAGCATAATCCGGACGAGACCTACGGCCTGTTGACATATTACGGCGGATACAGGTACGAATCATCCTTGTACACGCACCTGAAGAGCCGCTGATGGGCGATAGCGCCATAAAGTATCCTTGGCCTGTAAGAGCCGAGGTATGGGACAGGTGGCTCTGGATTTTCGCTGTCGTTTTCGCTGTCATGGACTTTGTTTCTATATCCATCGCGCAAACGGCCGCTGCGGGCATGGTGATATGCTGGACGGCAAGGCATGCAGCGGGAAGAACGCTGCCTGATCTTTCTCCTTTGAAGCGGCCCATCGGCGCTTTTGTCATTGTGTCTCTGCTGGCCGCCCTGTTTTCGGTCAATGTGAAAGAGTCGCTGATAGATTCGAAGGATCTTTCACACTTCCTCATTTTTTTCGTCATGTTCGACTACCTTTCCAGGCGGCGGGAAAAAATACGGCCGGCGTTGCTGGCCGTCGCGGCGGGTGGGGCGATCGCGGCTTTTATGGGCCTTTATCAGGCCGCCATGCGGGGAATAGACATTCACAACCGCATTTCCGGCTTTCAGGACATATACATGACATTCGCCGGTCTTTTGATGCTGGCAGCCGTCGTGGCCACAGCCATTTTCATCTTCAACGGAGCCGCGTGGCGTGGCGTGGCTCTGGCCGGAGCGGCCGTGATGACCGCCGCTATTTTCCTTTCTTTGACTCGCAACGCTGTGATGGGACTTGGCGCCGGGCTGGCCGTGATCATCGCTCTTCGAAAGCCTGCATGGCTGGTCATACTTCCGTTGCTGGCCTCGGCGGTGTTCATTCTTTCTCCATCCGGAGTGCGCAACAGGGTGAGCAGCATTGCCGACCTTGGGGACGAGACCACCCGCGAGCGGTTCCACCTCTGGAGCGCCGGGGTGAAAATCATCCTGGACCACCCGGTGCTGGGCGTCGGGCAGAATTCTTTTCCGCTTGTGTACCCGTCATACCGCAGTGCACAGGTGAAGGAGCCTAACATCTCCCACCTGCACAACAATTTTTTGGAATTGGGGGCCGAAAGGGGTCTGGCCGGCCTTGGAGTGTGGACATGGATGTGGGCAGCCGCTTTCTGGCTGACGCTCAAAGGGTGGAAAAGCCCTGTGGAAAGAGGGCTTCGGGCCGCAAGGGCGGCCGGTATTGGCGCCATCACAGCCTTCATGGCGGCTGGAGTCTTCGAGTACAACTTTGGGGCGTCGGTGATCCAGATGCTTATGTACTACATTGTGGCGGCCGGTCTTGCGGCCTCCCATGAAGGGAATAACTCTAAGGACACCGTTTTGGCTTGACGCGGAGCCTGCAATAGGTTCAAATTTTATAAAGACCTTTATATTTGGATCATGAGCAAAATCAATTTAGATTTTTTCAGACAGGCCCTCGAAAAGCAGCGGGAGGACATCGTCAAGGAAGCGACGGAGTCCGCCAATGGGGGGATCTCCGCGAATTCGGAAGAACTTCCCGACGTGGTGGACCGGTCATCGCTTGAGACCGACAGAAACTTCACCCTCCGTCTGCTGGACCGGGACAGGAAGCTTATTAAAAAGATCGAAGAAGCCATCGGCAGGATAGAAGCCGGTGAATTCGGCCATTGCGAGGATTGCGGCGGGGAAATCGGCGAAGAACGCCTGAAGGCGCGCCCCGTGGCCACCTTGTGCATCGGGTGCAAGGAAGAGCAGGAGCGCAAGGAGAAGGCCCGCTAGCGCACTTTCAGCGCTTTTGACTTCCTGGTGGAAACCTCAGAGCCGCTTGTTTCCAAGATATTTCCAGCGGATTTTGCGGCGCATATTTACCGTCGATTATCGAATTTGAACTTTGCGGCCCGATAGAATATAATTACAGATTCGTGCGCCCGTAGCTCAGCCCGGATAGAGCGCCAGATTGCGGTTCTGTAGGTCGCAGGTTCGAATCCTGCCGGGCGCACCAATCAAACACATCCAGCCACGCCACACCTTCCGTATGTTTCTTGCGGAAGAGCGGACTTCGCCAGACGTCAGACCGGCCCAGGCAATAGCCTATCTGTAGCCGTGGGACATGACCCGGAATATAAATGATGTTGCTATGCCAGCCATGACAAGGATCATTATGATGACAAGCGTGCGCTGGGAAATAAAAAACTTCTTTTTGCCTTCAGACATTTGAGACCGCCAGGTGAGTTTTAACGAATATCAACGATAATCAGGCAGTACAGCAGGGGGAGATGCACCAGGGAGAAAAAGAAGAGGCTCATCGCCACCTTCCTGCCCGAGAAAACAAACCACAGGGACAGAGAGAAGAACAGGACGCCGGCCGCCATTGCTCCGGCAAGGTAAAACAGCCCCGCCATCCCGACTACATAAGGCAGAATTGAGACCGCCGCAAGCACAAAGGCCCATATGGCTATCTGCCGCTTGGTCTCGTCCACCCCTCTTTTCACCGGCAGGTTCATCACTCCGGCGCTTTTGTACTCATCCATGTACTTTAGGGCGAGCGACCAGAAATGCGGATGCTGCCAGGCGAATATTATCAGGAAAAGCGTGAGCGCCCAGATGTCCGGAACCGGCTTGATCGCCGCGTAACCTATCACCGGAGGAAGAGCCCCGCCCACGCCGCCCACAAAGGTGGCCAGCGGCGTGCTGCGCTTGGTCATCAAAGTGTACGGTATGACGTAAATGAACAAGGCCGCCGTGGAATATAGCGCGGCGGCCTTGTTTACATGTGCCGTAAGGATCACAACGGAAATGGCGGAAAGCGCCAGCCCGCAATAAAGGGCCTTCAACGGGCTGATCAATCCGGAGGGGAGCGGCCGGCCTGAAGTTCGGCGCATGACAAAATCTATATCTCTGTCGATATAGTTGTTCAATGCGGCGGCGCCCGCCGTGGAAAAAGCGGTCCCCAGAAGTGTCCAGAAGACAAGCGCGGGGGCGGGAAGCCCCCTTTGCGCTATGTACATCCCGGCCAGGGCGGAAACTATCACAAGCGCGATTATCCCCGGCTTTACAAGCGCAAGGTGGTCCAACAGGACCCCTTTAAGGCTGATCTGCCTCGCTTCAGCGGTGGATACGCGCCCGGACATTTACGCCCTCGCCTCCTCTTGAACCAGCATGTTAAATCCAAGAAGCCCCGGGGCCGACCTGTAGGCCACCCAGCCGAGCAGCAGGAATCCAAAGGCGCCGTGGCCGACAATCAGGGGGAGGAACATGCCGGAATGCACGATTCCTATGCCCACCGCCCCCTGCGCCACCACGAGCGAAAACGTTATGACGGAATTGGCCACGTCGCTCTTGTCCTTTATCGCCTTTATCATATAACCGCCGGTGAAAAAGAACACCACATACGCCATCAGCCGGTGGACAAAGTGAAGAGCGATACCCGGCTCCGCGAATTCCGGGATCACCTGGCCGTTGCAAAGCGGGAACTCCGCCGAGCAGGCCATGGCCGCCTGGCTGTACCTGACGAAAATCCCAAGGATCACCTGGAGAAGGATTATGGCGAACATCACAGTATAGACACTGTTTTCCTTCGCCGCCGGAGCCGTGTCCAGCCGCCGGTAGGCAAGGATCATGAGAATGAAAATGGCCGTGGCCACAATAATGTGGAACGAGATAACCATTATATGCAGAACGCCCTCAAGAAGCGGCGCCTCCAGCATGACGATCACCCCGCCGAATACCGCGCCAACCCCCAATAGCCCCAACGCCGACATCGTCAGCGCCCTGACAGGCCCCTTTGCCGTCAACCATACGGAAACCGTCGCGCCTAATATGAAAAGCCCTGTCGCGCCTCCAAGAAGCCTGTGACTCCATTCAATCCATGTCTGTATCTGAAGGGGAGGGACTACCGTCCCGTAACACAACGGCCAGTCCGGACAACCCAGGCCGGATCCGGTCGTGGTGACCACGTTCCCCACCACCATAAGAATGTAAGTGAAAGCGATTGAGAGCCCGATAAGTATCTTGTTCATGCGCATTGTTCCTCTACTGCTTTTAATGCTAACAAAGATGTATTTGAAAATATACGCAAACTTTATAAAGAACGGCCCGGCTCCGGTATTATACCAGAGCCGGGACCGCATCATTCTACCAGGAACACGCCTTATATCGTGTGAGCAGTATGCTTACCGTAGTTATAAGGCGACCAATCCGCCGACACGGTCGGAGGAGTGGGGAAGTTGCCGGCCCCCGGAGGATACACGGTGTGTGTCCACTCCAGCGACTTGGAACCCCACGGATTGTGAGGGGCCTTCTCGCCGGCGATGGCGCCGTGGATCCAGGTGATGATCGTGATGGCCATGCCAAGGGCGATGATAAGGGCGCCGACAGTGGCGATCTTCATCGCGCCTTCAAACTGCGGGAACATGGCATAGTCGAAATACCTCCTGGGCATCCCTTCCACGCCGATCCACATCAGCGGAGCGAAGGTCACGTTCACGCCGATGAAATTGAGCAGGAAGCCCAGCTTGCCGAGGGTCTCGTTGTACATCCGGCCGGTCATAAGCGGGAACCAGAAATAGACCCCCGCAAACACCGCGAATGTGGCCATGATTCCCATTATGTAATGGAAGTGGGCCATAACGAAGTATGTCTCGGAAAGATGCAGCGTCATCGAGGTCATGGACAGCGGGATACCGGTCAGCCCGCCCGCCAGGATCAGGAACAGCTCGGAGGCCGCGTACAGCATCGGGGTGTTGTACTGGATGGAACCCTTGTACAGCGTCCCCACCATGGTCAAGACCAGCAGACCCACCGGGATGGAGATGATGATCGTCGTCATCATCATGCCGATCCTGAGCCAGTCCACAAGACCTGAAACGTACAGGTGGTGGGCCCACACGTCCGAACCGAGCACCACAGTCCCCCACACGCCGCCATAAACACAGGTCTTATAGTTGAATATGGGGTTGCGGGACATGGTGGAGAGTATCTCAAGGATGGTCCCGATGGCCGGCAGCAGAATAACGTACACCGCCGGGTGCGAATAGAACCAGAACAGGTTCTGGTATAAAAGCACGTCGCCACCCTGGGCCGGCGCGAAGAACGCCGTGCCGAAATACTTGTCAAAGAGAACCAAAGTCACCGCCGCGGCGAGCACGGGGATGAAGATCAATTGCAGGACGAACGCGCCCAGAACGGTCCACACGAAGATGTTCAGTTGGTTCCAGCCCAGGCCTGGCGCCCTCATGTAGATCACGGTGCAAAGGAAGTTGACCGCGCCGAGGATGGACGAGAAGCCCATCAGGTGCACGGTGAACACGTAGAAAGAAGTGTTCCCGGCCGTCTGCACGGAGTACGGGGGATAGCCCGTCCACATGACATCAGGCGGATCCGGGATGACGAAAGTCAGAAGAGCAAGAACGATGGCGAACCAGAAGAGCCACACCGAGAACGAGTTGATCCTCGGGAAGGCCACGTCGTGCGCGCCTATCATTATCGGGATGAGGTAGTTCGCCAAAAACCCTGTCAGCCCCGGTATCAGGAACGCCAAGATCATCGCGGCGCCGTGGAAATACAACCATACGTTGTAGTTCGTGGCGTCGCTTGTGATTGTCGGCCCCAGGCCCGACTGTTCAAGCCGTATCAGAAGGGCCATTATCCCGGCGACAGCGAACGCCGCGATGGACCCTACCAGATACAGGATGCCGATCCTTTTATGATCGGTTGAAAAAATCCAATCCTTCATGCCTATATCCTTTCATTTCAAGCCTATTTTCCGTAAAGCCGACGAACCCCAAGCCCGCCGGCCTCTTTAAAACCGTTACTTTCCGGCGGCCGGAGCAGCCGGAGCGGCGGCGCCTTCAGCTGCCGGAGCGGCCGGGGCAGCGCCCTCAGCCGGAGCGGCCGGAGCCGGAGTTGCTGCGCCACTCTTGGCAAGGATCATTTCCTCAAACTTGGCTGCGGGAATGACCTTCACCTTGCCGAACATGTTCGAATGACCAACGCCGCAATACTCGGTGCAGGTGAGCACGTTCTCCCCGATCTGCTTGGGCAGGAACCACTCGTAAGTGATGCGCCCAGGCATAACGTCTTCCTTCACGCGGTAATCGGGAAGGAAGAAGGAGTGGACCACGTCTTCGCTGTGCATCCGGAGGACAACAGGCTGCCCCTGAGGAACGAAAAGCTGCGGCCTGCCGTTGGCGTCCGCCTCGGCGACGACTCCGTTGCCGTAGTCGAACTCCCAGTTGTACATCATTGCGGTCAGTTTGACTTCCCTGGCGTTCACAGGGACGGTCCTCTGGTTGATCCACAGCTTGAAGCCATTGGCGGCCAGATACATATCGTCCGCCAGGAACACAAACACCGGGACAAGCGTCCAGGCCAGCGAGCCGCCCAGCGACAATCCCGGAAGGCTGCCCTCTTCGTTCTCGCTCTTCCTCACGAAAGACACGAGCATGTAAATCGATATCAGCCCGAAAACAACGCCAATCGCGCCCAGGTCTAGCACCAGATGGCCCCAAAGATTGTTCCAACCCTCGGTGTGGTCATGGATAGCCCCCTCGGCGGCCGGTGCGGCTGATGACGCCATAGCCGTCAATGGAGCGGCAGCCATCATAGCCGCCGTAAACACCCATTTCTTCATATTTTAGTCTCCTTGCCTCTCTTCACTTTTTTCCTCTGAATATTGGCGGCGAATAAAAACGCCGCCACTCCCGTCAACAATGAACCGAAAGAAACGAAAAGCGGATAATTGAGCCGGTACTTGCCATCCTTGAAGTTATAGCTGTAGCACATGCTCATCGCTATATTGCCCGCGTCCGCCGGCTTGAGCTGCTCGAACTTGCTTTCCAATATCGCAAGCTCCATGTCCCGCGCGTCGGAAACCTGGCTTTGAAGGATTCGAAGGACCCTGCCCTCGGGGGAAATGAAATAATACGCGCTTGAGTGGAAGAACATCCTGTCGGCGGGAGACCAGAAGAACTTGAAACCAACATTCGAAGTGAGCTTTTTGATGTCCTCATGATCCTTGAAGGTGGCCACATACCAGCTGCCCTTCATGTCCGATGGAATCCCAAGGCTCTTCGAAAATATTTCCGCGCTCGACGCATTGTCGTTCTTGTCGAAAGACAGGGTCAACACGGAAAAGTCCTTGCCGATCTTCACGTTCTTTAACGCCTGCGCCTTGTCGAGCACCTTTTTCAGGTCGCCGTTGAAGGCCGGGCAGAATCCGTCGCAAGAATAATAGGAAAGGACCATGATCACAGGCCTGCCACGCAGGTCTTTCATGGAAAATTCCTTCCCGTCGCTCCCTACGAAGGTCAGTCCGCCGTCAAGCTTGGTCCCGAGGACGTTGATCTCGTCAACCAGCAAGGTCGCCGGATCAAGCTCGGACTCGGGCGGGCGGAATCCCTGGGCGCTCCCTTGCGCCGCGAAAAACAGGATAAGCGCGGCCGCCATCACAACGGCCCGGTGCTTCCCAAACGTGTACACTTGATTATCCCCGAATTACCAGATGTAAACCTGGCTCACAACGAAGAACCAAACGATATCAACGAAGTGCCAGTAAATCCCGGCCCCCTTCACGAAAGTGTGGCTCACAGCCCCGCCAAGCGCCGGTATCAGTATCGCGATGAACGCGCACAGGCCGACGAGAACGTGGGAAGCGTGGAAGCCGGTTATCGAGTAGAACGCCGTGCTCTTCGCGTTGGTGCCCCACACGAAACCTTCGCTGAGAAGATGGTTGTATTCATAGGCCGTGCAGCCAAGGAATACGGCGCCCAATGCTATGCTCACCATCAGCCAGGTGTTGAACCCGCCCTTGTCTCCCTCTTCGATCCTCATTTCACCGAGGTGGTATGTGACCGAGGAAGTGACCAGTATCACGGTCATAATCAGAGGAAGGGTCACGCCTATCTCCGGAGAACCCGCAGGCGGCCACACGTCGGCGGACATCCTCATTGTCCAGTAAGCGGCGAAAAGAGACAGGAATATCATGACTTCCGAAACGATGAAGATCGGAAGGCCTGTCAGGGAGTAGCCGTGCTCATGATCCCTGTTTGCGATGCCTTCCTTCGTCCAACCAGCGACCCCCCAGATCAAAAGCGGCGTCCCAATGCCAAGGGCGGCTATGCCCATGGTGGCGTTGTGATACTGGAAAAAGAGGCCGAATGCGATTGGAATCGCGAAAAAGATGCCCGCCACCAGAATCAGCGGATAAACGCTTGATTCCCAGTGATGGACGGTATGGCCTTGGCCACCATGGCCCTCGTTATGCGCCATAAAAACCCTCCCCCATAATGTTAGTTGATAAAAACCTAAAGCCCACCCACGCGCGCAATGCATATACGCGTGGAATTAAACCGTTTTTTCTGACCGATCCAGGACACTTTAGTTAACAAGACTTTGTTTGAATTTCTCCCCCCCCACTTTCGCTGAACCCATTTAGCGCCGGATGCCCCTCTCAAGGCCCGCGCGTTTATGAAATCAACGATTTGGAGATAAATCAAGGTCTCTATATACCTTGATGTTCTTGACTTTTTACATTAACCGGCATGTATTGTCAAGTGATTACTTTTCGGGAAGGGAAAATTACTTGTTTACGGATTGACAGCGCTTACAAGACAAAAACGAGGACATATGTCCACAATTGCGCAAGTTTTTTCCGGGAGCCTTTCAAAATCGTGGCCCGATGGCTCCAATGCGCCGTTTTTACGGCTTTTCCCGGGCAGTAATCACAATGGCGGAGCCGTCATGGTCAACTATCACATCATCCCCTATCACATCATCCCCGCCGAGCACATTTCCTTCGACGATCATCATCGAGAGTTTGTCGAGTATCTGGGCCTGGATAGCCTTTTTAGCGGCCTGACGCCGAATGTTTCGTCATACCCGGCCTGCGCAAGGTACGCGGCGGCCGCGGGAGTGACAATAATGCCGATGTTCTTTTTGGCAAGCCTTTCCTCCACATTTTCATCTGCAGCCACGCCACGCCGGCTATCTACTCCCGGTCCAGTTTGTGGAAAATAATGGTGTCGTACAGCCTGCTTAAAAACTCATAGATAATACCTGCGGCAGGCAAGTCATGGTTTTACATGCTCATAAAAATATACTTGACTATAAACTTAGATAGCAGCATATATTTAATCATGAGACATAAACAATTGTCCCTTCGGGAAAAGAAGTTCGCCAGAACCAAGCAAAAACTGCTGGATGCGGCGCTGGCCCTTATGGCGCAAAAACCACTGGAAGAAGTGACCGTCGCCGAAATATGCCATGCGGCGGAGGTCTCATACGCCACCTTCTTCAACTATTTCGCCAGAAAAACAGACCTGCTTGTTTATTTCATCCAGCTTTGGAGCGTGGAAGTTTCATGGCGCGCAAGGATGACCTACGAAGAAGGTGGGGGGAGCGTTGCGGCCATCGAGGCGATTTTCGCCCATACCGCCAGCCTTTGCGAGAAAAACCCGGAGGTGATGGAGGAGATCGTCGCGTTCCAGTCCCGAAAAAGGAACATGGAAAACATCTCGGCCATTCCTCTCACCATTGCGGAAAAAGCACTCCGGTTCCCCCAGATCGAAGATTTCCAGGAATTGGGGGACTTGGGATTGGAATCGGTATTGCCCCCCCTCATCAAAACGGCCATCGCTAATGGCGAACTTCCCTCCGGGGCGGATGTGGACGGGATTATGCTTTCGCTGGCGGTGATATTCCTTGGAACGCCGGTGGTTGTGGCGTCCCACAGGATGATAGGGCTTGGCGAGGCTTACAAACGGCAGTTGGCGCTCCTATGGACGGGGGCACGTGGGCGCCACGCCGGGAATATATAGGAGGATCGAAAATGAATGCGCTCACGGAGGTTGATGATGGGAGGTTTTCACTTTCAAACAAGGGATTTCATTTAACGCTTCTGGCAGGGGGGGCGTTGTTGTTCCTTTCCATGTACCGGTTTAGCGCCCAGGAACTGGCGTGGGTGGCGTTCGCCCCTTTCCTTGTGGCAATGACCGCCCGGAGCGACTTTAAAGGGCATTTATGGCTGCTTTTTTATCTGACCATTGCCATGAACCTGACTGTGGCGAAAATAATCTCTCCTCCGGTGATCCTGCCGGTCCCTCTTTTCGCTGTCCCGGCGGCGGTCTATGTATTCGCGGGAATATCTCTCACCGCCGCCATATCAAGACGGCTGGGCGTCCGGTGGGGGATATACTTCTTCCCAGCTATCACTGTGGCGGCGGAGTGGCTAAATTACAGTTTCACTGAACTGGGGACGTGGGGCGCCCTTGCGCTCACCCAGGTGGACAACCTTCCTCTGGCGCAGTCAGGCTCGCTGGCGGGCATCGCGGGCCTTTCGTTTCTAGTTGCGCTAGGCTCATCAGTGACGGCGGCGGTTGCTATCTATGGGCCGCGCGCCGTGAAAGGGGACATCTTCGCGTTCATCATCCTCTTCATCGCAACGCAGGCGTATGGCAATCTGCGGCTGCTCACCGATCCTCCATTAAAGAACGCCACCGTTGCGGCGGTCTCATCGCCTTTGCCACTTGACCTCATACTCGAAATGAGGAAGAGCACCGACATTTTCAGGCCGTATGACAGCGTCCTTTTCGATCGGACCGGCAAGGCCGCCGATATGGGCGCAAAGACCGTGGTATGGAATGAAGCGGGCACGCTTCTGCGTAAAGATGAAGAAGAGGCGTTCGTTGCCAGAGGGGCGGCGCTTGCCCGCGAAAAGGGGATATCGCTGGTGATGGCTATTGGTGTGGTAAATTCGTTCGAGCCGTTTGTGTGGGAGAATAAATATCACTTCATCACAAGTTCGGGGAAAGTGGCGGACGTTTATCACAAGCGCCATCCCGTGCCGGGCGAAGGACCGATACCCGGCGAGGCCAAAGCGGCGGTGGTGGAGGTGGACGGAGTGAAGATGACCGGCGCGATCTGCTACGACTACGATTTCCCGCAAATAGCGCGGGACAACGCCCAGAGCGGGGCGGACATGGTTTTGCTCCCGTCGTCCGACTGGCCGGGGATAGACCCTGTCCATTCGATGATGGCCCGGTACATGGCGCTGTCCAACGGGATGCCGATGGTGCGTTCGGTCCGCCGGGCCACATCCTTCGCCTCCGACCAGTATGGCAGGACGGCCGCCTCCATGCGGTTTGACGGCGACGCGGACGGAATCATGATCGCCGACGTTCCCGTTGGGCGCGTTCCCACATTGTACGCCGACACGGGGGACGTGCTGCCTGTAATGGCGCTCATTTTCTGCGCCGTTTCGGGGCTGGCGGCTTTAATAATACCCAAAGTCCGGAGACGGCTTCAACCGGAGGAATTCAGCCGCATATAAAGACTTGGAGGGACACACTCGCTGACATATACTTGTTCATGAGTATATGTCAGCGAATTAATCCATTTTAGGGGATAGGCATGAACCCTTTGACTGTAGGCATACTGGTGGGCGGTGGGCCCGCTCCGGGGATAAACAGCGTCATCCGCGCGGCCACGATAAAGCTTCGCAACCATGGATCGAAGGTGATAGGCATTTTCGATGGCTTCGCCAACCTGATGGCAAAGGATATCACCCAGGTGAAGGAGCTTTTCATCGAGGATGTGTCCACTATTCATTTTGAGGGGGGCTCCATCCTTCGCACTTCGCGGGCAAATCCGACGAAGAGGCCGGAGGACTTGAAGGCCGTCGTCGAATCGCTCGACAATCTCGGGATAAATTGCCTTTTGTCCATCGGGGGGGACGACACGTGTTTCTCCGCCCACCAGGTGGCAAAGCTTGCCCAGGGGCGCATCCGGGTGATCCATGTCCCCAAGACGATAGACAACGACTTGAACCTCCCCCACGGCATCCGCACCTTCGGCTTCGCCACAGCGCGGCATTTCGGGGTGCAGATAGTCAAAAGCATAATGAACGACGCCAAGACCACAAGAAGGTGGTACCTGGTGGTTGCCATGGGAAGAAAGGCCGGGCATCTTGCCATCGGCATCGGCAAACCGGCCGGCGCCACCATAACCGTGATACCGGAGGAGTTCGCCGGACCTAAAATTGACTTCATGTGGATTGTGGACACCCTGCTGGGAGCCATCATAAAACGCAAGGCGGCAGGCAGGCCCTATGGCGTGGCGATATTGGCGGAGGGACTGGCCGAAAAACTTTCCACGGAAGAACTCGAACGCATGGGGCATCTGGAATACGACGAGCACGGCCATCCGCGCCTTTCGGAAATCGAGCTTGGCAAGGTGGTGAAGAACACCCTGCGCGGCGAACTTAAAAAACTTGGGATAAAGACCACCGTCGTGGACAAGGACATAGGCTATGAGCTGCGCTGCGTGGAGCCTGTCCCTTTCGACATGGAGTACACGAAAGAACTGGGCTTCGCCGCGGCGAAACACGCGCTATTGGGCGGCAGCGGGGACATGATAACGATACAGGACGGCAAGTCGGTGCCGATGCCTTTTTACGCGATCATGGACCCGGATACGGGGCGCACGAAGGTGCGCATGGTGGACATACACACCGAGACGTACGAAATGGCGCTGGAATACATGATCCGGCTGAAAAAGGACGACTTTAAGAACGAAGAATACGTAAAGCACCTGGCCGCCCAGACAAACCTTACACCGGAGCAGTTCCGCGAGAGGTTTGAGCGCGTCGCGGTGGCATTTGAAGGGCCATCCACGTACATCCCGTACCAGCAGCCCGGTTTCGCGGCGGGGGAGATATAGAGAGGCTCCGAGCCGGGGCCGGGGCCCTTATCCCGGATAGCCTATGAGGCTTCCGGGATGACAGCAAACGCGCTGGTGGCGCTCCCAAAGGAAAAACCCATTGTCGAAAATGATTTTCTGCTTCCCCGTAACCGTTTCTATTAACGCTTCCCCGTGGTCGCCTCTTAATGCTTCCCCGTGGTCGCCTCTTAATGCTTCCCCGTGGTCGCTGACCACGGATTCCTAAAGCGGGGAACCGGGGACTTCGTGGGAGCGCGGGCATCTTGCCCGCACTAATTAGACGGGGCCTAAACGGCTCCGTCTAATTACAGCAGCGCTTTTTGCAAGTCCAAGACGCCTTCGAGGCTCCTTGGACTTGTTGCGGGCAAGATGCCCGCGCTCCCAGGGGGGAACGAATCGCTGTCCGGGGTGTTCTTCACCCCGGACTCATCATGCCGCCGTATACGATGGCGGGGTGAAGAACATCCCGGCGAGCAGTAAAAAGTCAAAAGTAAACGGCCTGACCCCTTTCTTACTTTCAAAAAAGGTCAAGCTCCCCCGCCCCACCGCCGATAAGTTCTCCATGAAGACTTATCGGGCGAGGAGTGCGGTCGAATGCCTTCGTTGAGCGTGCCTAAGGCCACGGGCAATAAAATGTCGTCGTCCATCAGGCCGACGGGGAAGAACATATCCATGCCCCCAGCGGCCAAAAATCCGGGGCAGCTTCTGGACTGGTCCGGCAAACTGTCCAATGTGCCGATGAAAGGAAGCGGAGCTCCATATAAGAACGTCAACAACCAGACGTCGGACGCGCAGACCTCGCGCCTGCGGCAGAGCGGCCAGGAAGCGGTACAAGGCGGAAAGGGTGAGAGAATCGGCATTAAAGTGTAGGCGCCCTCCAAAAAATATCGCACCACCCCCTCCCCTCCTGTTAATCTATTTCAATTTGACGTTGGGCGTGGAACCATGGAAATAGACGAACCCCGGATATTGGCCGGAACCTCCGGCTTTTCGTATGACGACTGGATAGGGCCGGTGTACCCGAAAGGGACGAAAAAGGAGGAGATGCTCTCCTATTACGCCACCGAGCTTAAGTTCAAGATAGTGGAGCTAAACTTCACCTATTACACCATGCCCGCCGCCAAGACGTTTGAGACCATGTTAAAGCACGTGCCGGACGATTTTACGTTCGTGGTGAAGACCCACGGCTCGATGACCCACAAGATCCGCGCCGGGGACGGCTCCCTTGTCCGGGACGAGGGGACGTTCGCCGATTTCATGGAAGGATTGAAACCCCTTACGGAGGCGGGGCGGCTAAAGTGCGTGCTGGCGCAGTTCCCTATTAAATTCGCCAGAAGCGGAGAGACCGAGGAGCATCTAAAATGGTTCGTCCAGGCGCTCCGGCCATTGAAGCTCACGGTGGAACTTCGCAACCGGGGGTGGGTGGCGCAATCGGCCTTCGACCTTTTGCGGAGCCTGGATGCCGGGTATTGCGTTGTGGACGAGCCGGACCTGCCAAAACTCACGCCGTTCACCCCCGTGGCCACGTCGGACCTGGCGTATTTCCGGTTCCACGGGAGGAACACGAAATGGTTTGACGTGCCCGCCTATGTCCGTTACGACTATCTTTATTCGGACGCGGAGTTGAGGGGCTTTATAGAGCCGGTGAAAAGGGTGGCTGCGCAGGCCGGGGAGACGCTGGTATTTTTCAACAACCACTTCCAGGGCTCGGCGGCGAAGAACGCCCAGATGTTCAAAGAGCTTGTGGGAGCGAAGTAAGACTGCGATGGACGACGAAAATATAGCGGCCCCGGACAAGCAAAAGCAAGCCCCCGGCGCGGCCGTCCCCCCAAAAGTCATGCGCCGCGTGGGGGAAGAGGAAAAACTTCCGTTCACCACCCACCTGGAGGAACTGCGGCAACGGCTTATCTATTGTCTTGTGACCGTCGGCGTGGTGTTCATGGCGGTCTATGCCGTTTCCGGAGATATCTACCAGTTTGTCAGAAAGCCTATAGGCATTGACCTTGTGTTCCTTTCCCCCACCGAGGCTTTTTTCGTTTACTTAAAGCTTTCCATATACGTTGCCGTGATGATTAGCACGCCGATGCTTCTATACCAGGCCTGGGAATTCGTGGCGCCGGGCCTTCTGGCGGTGGAGCGGCGGTACACGGGGGCTTTCGTGGTGATAGGCACCCTGTTTTTCGCGATTGGGGCGGCGTTCTGCTACTTTGCCGTGTTGCCCATCGGATTGCAGTTCCTGATCGGATACGGCGGAGAGGGATTAAAGCCGATGATCTCGGTGGGCAATTACCTCTCTTTCGTGTTCATGTTCACGCTGGCGTTCGGGATCATATTCGAGATGCCGCTTGTGATAGTGTTTCTGGCCAGCATGGGATTGGTCACGCCGGACTGGCTGGCCAAGCAGAGGTCATATTTCATCGTTGGGGACTTTGTGGTGGCGGCCATTCTCACACCGACTCCGGACGTGGTCTCCCAGCTTATGATGGCCGTGCCGATGATGATATTGTTCGAGGCGGGGTTATTCGCGGCCCGTTTCTTCACGGCGAAAAAGCAGGAGGAGCCGGATGGGCAAACGGACTGACGATCCGGCCGAAAGGCTGATGGTGGCGCTGGACGTTGCAACCCACGCGGAGGCGATGGCCGCCGTGGAGCCGCTTAAGGGGGCCGTCCAGTGGTTCAAGGTTGGAAGCCAGCTTTTCACCGCCTGCGGGCCCCGCATAATAGAAGATATTAAAAACGCGTCCGGCGCGAAGATATTCCTGGACTTAAAGTTCCACGATATACCGGCCACCGTCGCCTTGTCCGGAAAGGCGGCCGCCGGGCTTGGGGTGGACATGTTCAACATGCACGCCCTGGGAGGGCCGGAAATGATGTCCACCGCCGTCAAGGAAGTGACGGCCTTTTGCGCGAGCGCTGGAAAGACCCTTCCCATAATAATAGCGGTCACAATCCTCACAAGCATGACGGAGCCGGAACTAAAAGCGGCCGGCGTTGGCTCCACTCCAGCCATGATGGTCCTTCATCTGGCGAGGAACGCCAAAATATCGGGGCTGGACGGCGTGGTGGCGTCGCCGCAGGAGGCGCGGATGATAAAGGAAATCACCGGGGACGATTTTCTGGTGGTCACGCCGGGTGTCCGCCCGGCGTGGGCCGCAGCCGACGACCAGGCGAGGATAATGACCCCCTCTGCGGCCATCGAGGAAGGAGCGGACTATATAGTAGTGGGACGCCCAATATTGAAGGCTGGCAATCCCAAGGAGGCCGCCTTAAGAATAATAGAGGAAATTTCGTCCACCTCCGTCTAATATCCCCCCGGCAATTTTTTCATCTCCAGCCAACTTCCATGCCATCTTTCCCGCAAGCAAAAAAAACCCTCAAGGAAAAATTTCGCCGGGACGATAAGAAATCAACTTCGGGAAAACCCGATGAAGATCGGCGGTAGAAGCGCCACCGACAAAAGAGGTTAACTGGTTTCAGCAAGGATGCTGAGGCCCACATTATCAAGGAGGACCGGCAATGCCATTAAGAGTTTACAACAACCTGTATTCCCTCACCGCCCAGCGCAATTTGGGCACCAACAACGCCAGCCTTGGCACATCGTTGGAAAGACTTTCATCCGGTATGAGGATCAACCGCGGATCGGACGACGCGGCGGGTCTGGCCATATCCGAAGGCTTGAGGGCGGACATCCGCTCCCTCCAGCAGGCCACAAGGAACGCTTACGACGGCGTGAGCATGATCAACACGGCGGAAGGCGCCCTTTCCGAACAGTCTTCCATCCTCGTTCGTATGCGCGAACTGGCCGCGCAGGCCGCCACGGGCACAGTCGGTTCCACCGAACGGGCCACCATCAACCGCGAATTTTCCGCGCTGCGGGACGAAATAGACAGGATCTCGACGGTCACCGAATTCAACGGCCAGAAACTGCTCAACGGCGCACTGAACGGCGACATAACCACCATCAAGTTGAACAACGGCGCATCCGCCAACTCGGTGGTGATCCAGATTGGCATGCAGGCCGGCTGGGCTGACCGCATCAGCCTGAACGCCTCCGTGGACCTGACCGCCATAGACTCCACCGGGCTTAACATAACCAACATTTCGGTGACGCACGTCTCTTCGGCCCTCGACGCTCTTGGCAGGATAGATTCCGCTCTTGCCAGGGTGACCGAAGCCCGCGGCCGGCTTGGCGCGGTGCAAAACCGGCTCGTGCACACCATCAACAACCTGGCGGTGTCCGCTGAGAACCTGCAGGCAGCCGAATCACAGATACGCGACGCGGACTACTCGCACGAAATCTCGCAGTTCACCAGGAATCAGATACTGGTGCAGGCTTCGACGGCGATCTTGGCCCAGGCCAACCTTGTGCCTCAGTCGGTGCTGCAGCTGCTCGGTTAACGTCATGGCGCTTCGCATCCAACACCTTGATAATCAAACCGTTGGATCAAAGAAGGGGTCTGGAGCAATCCAGACCCCTTTGATTTTTCAAGCGAAGTGGCGTTTAAACCTGCAATCTGGCGGCAAAAATTAATGTTTTGGCCTGTTTATTGCTATAATTTTCTAGCGCATATGGGTAAACAGTAAGATTATCCTAAAGGGGATAGCGCATTGAACCGATAATATACTTGAAGTTCGATTATGCGGCTTTAACGGGGTTTATAAAATGTCTATTTCCATTGACGGGCTGGTCTCAGGGACTAACTATACGTCCTTGATCCAGCAACTGATTGACATCGAGAGGCAGCCCATAAAGCTAATCGAGAACAAGCAGACCATCCTCAAGGAAGAAAAGACCGCCTGGTCGGCCATCAGCCCCAAGCTCGTTTCGCTTGAGTCCGCCGCCAATGACTTAAAATCGGCCCAGAAGTTCTCCAGCCTGTCCGCCTCGTTCCAGAACAACAACTCCGCCGGCGGGTCCGTCCTGTCGGTCACGGCCACCACATCCGCGGCGGCAGGCACATATAACGTAAAGGTCACTCAACTAGCCGCCAACCAGATTTCCGCCAGCAGCCAGACTTTTGCGAGCATGACCACAGCCGCCGGGCTTTCGGGGACCTTGAGCATCGGCGCCACCAACGTGAGCATCACTTCCGGGCAGAGCCTGTCGGATATTTTGAGCAACATAAACAATTCGGCCGCCGCAGCCACGGCGACAATAGTCAACTCCGGAACGACCGCAAGCCCACTATACAAGCTTGTCCTCTCCGGCGATGACACCGGGGCCGCCGGGGCATTCACCGCATCAACGGTGATGGACGCGGGAGCGCTTAGTTTCACCACCACGCAGTCCGCCCAGAACGCCCTGTTCACCGTCAACGGCATATCCATAAGCAAGGACACGAACACGGCCACTGACGTCATTTCCGGGGTGACGCTAAACCTGCAGACCTCCGGGTCCGGCGCCGTGACGGTCGCCACCGACTATGCCGGGATCGTCACGAAGGTAGAAAAATTCGTCGCCGCGTACAATGACGCGCTCAACCTGATCTCCAACGAGCTCAAGTACGACCCGTCCACAAAGTCGAAAGGGGCGCTTTTCGGCAATAACGCCCTGATGACCATACAAAACCAGCTGCGCTCCATAGTCAGCGGCGCGGTGCCCGGACTGGACCCCACTGACACAAGCACGTTATCGACGCTGTCGCAGGTGGGGATCATGATGGACCGGAATTTCCAGCTCACGGTGGACACAGCCGAGCTTTCCTCGGCGCTGCAGACCAATTTTGCCCAGGTCCAGAACCTTTTCGCCCCCAGCGGAAGCGGTACCTACACTTTCGTGGCCGCCTCTGGCAAAACACAGGGCGGGACATACAGCACCAGGGTGTCCGGCGGGGTGTTCCAGATGAAGCTTTCCGGCACAAGCGACTGGATATCCCTCACGCAGGACGGGAACTTCGCCCTTGGGCAGGCCGGAACATCGCTTGAAGGGCTGCTAATCAGGACAGGATCGCTGGTGGAAAGCGCCACGGGCCAGATGAAAATAACCGTGGGCGTGGCCGAGCGCGTGGCCACCAACGCTTCGACTTACACGGAATATTCGGCTGAAGGGCTGATCTACACCCAGACCAAGAGCATAGATGACCGGGACAGGGAATATCAGGACAACATTGACGCCTTGAACGTGAGAATCACGAAAAAGGAAGTGGACCTGAAAGCTAAATTCGCCAATCTGGAGGTCTTGCTGGCAAAGATGAGCTCCCAGCAGCAATACCTTAACAACCAGTTGACGAACCTGAACAAGAACTGGAGATAACGTCGGCGGTTCGAACATTTATCTGAAAGGAATCACTTACAATGCAAGGTTACGGCAGGCCATCGGTTTACCAGGTGACGCAGGTTTCGACCGCGAACAAGTCAAAGCTGGTCCTCATGATGTATGACGGGGCGATACGCTTCATCAACGACGCGAAACGCTGCCTTGAAACACGGGACATCGCGGGCAGGGGGCTTGCCATAAGCAAGGCTCAACGCATAGTGCACGAATTGCGCGCCGCTCTGAACATGGAAAAAGGGGGAGAGGTGGCGGTCAGTCTGGAGAAGGTCTATTCGATCGTCAACAGGCGGCTTTTGGACGCGAACATGAAGGGAAGCGTGGCGGACCTGAACATCTGCATGGACATGTTCACCACGTTAAAGGACGCGTGGAGCCAGGCGATGCACTCGGCGGGGCAGGAGCAAATGCCGATCCACGCCGCGCCAATGGCGGCGGCCGGGGTTAAAGTGGCCGTCTGACGGATACTTGCGGCGCAATGACGGGCGCATTGTCCCCGTTGCCAAAGATGACGTCAGTTCTTTTTTTCAGACGGCCTGCATCTGCTCAAGCTTGCGTTTCATGATATCGAGCAGGTATGAGGTGCATTCCTGGCAGAATTCATATGGCTTTAACTGGAACTCAAGGCCCCGCCGCCGGGCGTGAAGCGTCACCCCAAGCGGAACGCTCCTCATGTCCTTGAATTCGGCCTCAACCTCAATCTGGCCTGGTTCGCCTTCATCGGAAAACATCCTGCCGCACCCGTCGCACTTTACAAGACTTTGCGTGTCCATTTCCATAACTCCGGAATCAGATTGACGCTCATACGCCCGTCTCGCGTCCGCTCATGGCGTGACGCTGCGTTTGCCCGCTTGAAAGACAGGCGCCGTATTCAATGTCCCTTTTCATGATGTGGTTTTTCAGCCATTCGGAAATAAACCGGAGCAGGTCCAGGGGCATGACCTTCACCCCGTTCATGTGATCGGAAAGACAGCCGATCACCTCGCTCCGGAATAAAGCGTGCTCCTTTTTGTGGGCTTCCAGCCCCGCATACCCGGCCGCGGCCATCGCCTTTTCCTCCAGGGAAAAATGCGTGGCGGCGTAACTGGCCAGCTCGTTTAACGTGGGGAGCAGGGAATCCCCGCTGTGGCCGGAAATTATCCGGCTGTGAAAATCGTTCATGATGTCGAACAATATCTTGTGCTGCCTGTCAAAATTATCCACGCCGGCCCTGTATGAACTGCTCCACTGGATATACATGGCCCACCCCGATTTTCATGTTTGACATCGCCACCGATTCACGCCGCCGCAAAACATATTTGCTCCGCCAAGCAGAAGCGGCACTCCAATCATTTATGGAGCAATAGCGGCGCCAGACGTAACATGTGAATTTTAAAAGAGTTAATTTGGATGGGGATTCTTTCACCGCCGCATTTGGCCACACCCGGTGAAAATTGCGGCAGTGGAACATGCAACATACAGCCGCGCCTGTCCGCTCAATCAAACTTCGGATCGGCCAGAAGTTTCATCACCATGCGCCATGCCTCCTCCGCCTTTGACCCGGCTTTCGCGAACACTTTGGCGAAACGCATGCGCTGGGCTCCGGACAGTTCCCGCTCCAGCCGCTGGCCGTTCTTCGTGAGGGAAAGGCGCTTTACACGGCGATCCTGCCCGTCCTGGACAAAGCTGACATGGCCTTTTTCCATAAGCTGCCTTAACGGCCTGTTGAGGTATTGCTTGCTCACGCCCAGGATGCGCAAAAGTTCGTTGACGCCAAGCCGGGGATTGCGCCCGACGAAGTATAGGATGCGGTGATGGACGCGCGAAAACCCGAGCCCGGCAAGCCGCGCGTCGGGCTTGGCGATGACCGCGCGGAAAGCAAAGAACAGCGCTTCCAGCGCCTTGTTCAGACAAGCCTCCCGGGAGGCTTCGGGCGTAATATGGTCAACCATGTTGACATTATAGACCGGATGGAGTAAGTTTAATATGTCAATATAGTTGACCTTATTTGAGACAAAGGAGGGCGGTCATGGGCGGCAAATCGGTGTGCTGGATGGACGGGAAAATCGTCCCGGGGGACGAGGCGAAGGTTTCGGTGTTCGATCACGGCCTGCTGTACGGCGACGGCGTCTTCGAGGGTATCCGGTTCTACCGGCGCAGGATTTTCAAACTCGGCGAACATTTGGACAGGCTGTTCGGCTCGGCCCGGGCCATCGCCCTTGATGCAGGGCGCACCCATGACGAAATCAGAACGGCTGTGGAAAAGACCGTTGCCGCTTTCCCTGGTGAAGACGGATACTTAAGGCTGGTTGTCACCCGGGGCAAAGGGCCGCTGGGAATAGATCCAAAAAAATGCCCGAAACCGTCGTTATTTATCATCGCGGACGAACTTGCGATGGTGAGCCGGGAAGCCCGCGAGCGAGGCGCAAGGGTGATAATCGCATCCACCCGGCAGGCCCCTTCCGATGTGCTCGACCCGCGCATTAAAAGCCTTAACTACTTGAACCGCATCCTGGCCAGGATCGAGGCGAACCG
Source organism: Nitrospinota bacterium (assembly GCA_016235255.1). Classification (NCBI taxonomy): domain Bacteria; kingdom Pseudomonadati; phylum Nitrospinota; species Nitrospinota bacterium. Next base: position 88,270 of record JACRLM010000031.1, read on the forward strand.
GGCGGGGGCCGACGAAGCTTTGCTGCTCAACGCACAGGGAAGGGTGGCCGAGGGGACGGCGGACAACGTGTTCATCGTCCGCAACGGGCGTGTGCTAACCCCTCCCGCCGTCGAGGGGGCGCTGGAGGGGATCACCCGGTCTGTCGCTCTGGAACTGGCGGGCAAGGCCGGGATTCCCGCCGCCGAAACGGCATTGGCGCCATATGACATATATACGTCCGACGAGTGCTTTTTAACCGGGACGGGGGCTGAACTGATACCCGTGGCGCAGGTGGACGGCCGGCAATTGGCCGCGTGTCCGGGGCCTGTGTTCCTTGAATTGTCCAAAAGGTTCATGGCGCTCGTCACGCAGGGATAAGGGCAATTTGGAGGCAAATTACTAAATCCAGGCGCCTTGCCGCCGTTTGATTGGCTATACTGTCCTGATGAGCGCTAAATTCAGGATAGTCTCGGACTTCAAGCCGGCGGGGGACCAGCCGGACGCCATCGCAAAACTCGTGGAGGGAGTCGAGTCCGGTTTGAAGCACCAGACGTTGCTGGGGGTCACAGGCTCGGGCAAGACTTTCACCATCGCCCACGTCATCGAAAAAACCCAGAAACCTGCGCTGGTGATCGCCCATAACAAGACCCTGGCCGCCCAGTTATATTCGGAGTTCAAGTCGTTTTTCCCGGAGAACGCGGTCGAATATTTCGTCTCCTATTACGACTACTACCAGCCGGAGGCGTATCTGCCCAAGACAGGCACATACATCGAGAAAGACTCCTCCATCAACGAGGAGATAGACAAGATGCGCCACTCCGCCACCATGTCGCTTCTGGAGCGGCGGGACGTGATCATAGTGGCCTCCGTTTCGTGCATATACGGTCTGGGTTCGCCGGAAGCATATAACGCCATGCGGATCCGGATCGAGCGGGGCAAGAAGATGGAGCGGGACGCGCTTCTGGAAAAACTTGTGGAGATACAGTACGAGCGAAACGACATCGACTTTAAACGCGGCACGTTCCGCGCCACCGGGGACGTGGTGGAGATACTCCCCATATACGAAAGCGACACGGCGATACGCGTGGAGTTCTTCGGCGACGAGATAGACTCCATAAGTCGGGTGGACTCCCTCACCGGCAGGGTGGCCGCCAGGCTTGACGGGGTGAACATCTATCCAGGCTCGCATTACGTCACCCCCGCCGAGGTGATGGAAAAGGCCATGGGCAGGATCCGCTCCGAACTTCTGGAGGTGGTCCCGCAATTCACCGTCAACGGCAAACTTATCGAGGCGCAGCGGATAGAGGAGCGCACCATGGCCGACATCGAGATGATAAAGGCCATCGGCTACTGCAACGGGATAGAGAATTACTCGCGCTACCTGACCGGCCGCAAGCCGGGGGATCCGCCCCCCACCCTTCTGGACTATCTGCCCAAGGACGCGCTATTGGTGATAGACGAATGCCATCAGACAATCCCGCAGATCGGCGCCATGCTAAAGGGGGACAGGTCCAGGAAGAGATCGCTGGTGGAATACGGGTTCCGCCTTCCTTCCGCCTATGACAACAGGCCCCTTTCCTTTGAGGAGTTCGAGGCGCTTGTGCCGCAGGCGATATACGTTTCCGCCACACCGGCGGCCTACGAGCTGGAAAAGTCTTGCGGTGTGGTTGTTGAGCAGGTGGCGCGTCCCACCGGGCTTTGCGATCCTCAGATCATCGTGCGCCCCGTGGCGGGGCAGGTGGACGACCTGCTCGACGAGATAAGGAAACGGGTGGAGCGCAACGAGCGGGTGCTTATCACGGCGATGACCAAGAAGCAGGCCGAAGACCTCGCCGATTACTATCAGGGGCTGGAGGTGCGGGCCCGCTACCTGCATTCGGACATCCAGACCCTGGAGCGCATGGCGATCATCCAGGACTTGCGGATGGGGGAGTTTGACGCGCTCATCGGCATCAACCTTCTGCGCGAGGGGCTGGACATCCCGGAAGTGAGCCTGGTGGCCATCCTCAACGCGGACATGGAGGGGTTCCTGCGGTCGGAAACGTCTCTGATCCAGACCTCCGGGCGCGCCGCGCGTAACGTGGAGGGGACGGTGATAATGTACGCCGACAAGATGACCGGCTCGATGAAGCGGGCAATCGGCGAGACAGACAGGCGCAGGAGCATCCAGCGGGCCTACAACGAAAAGCACGGCATCACCCCCCAGAGCGTGAAGAAAAAGATCGGCGAGGCGCTCGCCTCCGTGTACGAGCAGGATTATGTGACCGTGCCCAAGGAAAGCGAGGAAGCGCTCGACTATCTGCCGGAGGCGCAGATCGAAAGGCTGATCCGCGAATACGACGCGAAGATGAAAAAAGCGGCGCGGGACCTTGACTTTGAGACCGCCGCCATGTACCGCGACAGGATAAGGAAGCTTAAGAAGATGGAGATGAAATGAGCCCATGCCGGTAAAATCGGGCTAAAATATTTATGGCGAATACCATGCCGGAGGAAACCATGTTTGAAAAGAGCGTCACCACCAACATCAATATCAACGGCAAGGTTTACCGGAGCCTTGACGAGGTCCCGGAGGAGCTGCGCGCCCTGCTTGGGGACAACATCCACAAGGCCATGGAAAATCCGGGCCAGACAATCACTGCCAAGAGCGGGTTGGAGGTTCCGTTGGACCAACTGCCCAAAGAAACCCGGGACAAAATCGCTTCCATGTTGCCGGGCAAGGCGCAAAACTCCTCAAGCGGCGTCAGCTTCACGATAAAGGGGGGGCGCAAGGCAGACGAGGGATCACAACCGGCATTTTTGGCCTTGACTTGCCGCTCCAACCGTTCTTAAACTGAGAACTTAAATTCAACCGGAATAAAATGAATAACACCTTACGCAACGCGGCCCTCATTCTCGCTGCGGCCTTCACAATGGCCGGAACATCTTCCTGCGCTTCCATGACCGATTCTCTGATCTGGAAAACGGAGGACGCGGACAAGCCGATGCCCGGCAAACCGGCGCAGGCCAAACAGGAAAAGGCGGCGGAGATAACGCCTGTGGGCCTGGAGGAGACGCGGATAAATCCAATTAGCCCCGAGGAGACGGCGCGCACGGCCCTTTCGCGCCCGAAAGTGGTGAAGGTGGAAGAGGCCGGCCTCGGCAACGGAGCCAACAAACGGTACTTCGAGGTGGTGGACGAAAAGGCGCAGACTCCCTCCGGAGCCGCCGTGGACGAGGGGGCAAAGCCCACCCGGGTGGTCACATACGACAACAACTCGGTGCTAAAAGAGTACAACCTGAAATTCGGCGTGGCCTGGAACAGGATTGTGGACACCGTTGTGGACCTTCCGTTGACAACGCTGGACAGGTCGTCCGGGATGATATTGACCGGCTGGATATATGACGAGCGCAAGGACAAGGACGCGCTCATCTCCATCAACCCCTTCGGGGGAGATGCGGTGATCCGCTATCGCTATAACGTGCGCATCGCCGACAAGGGGGCATCGGTACAGATAAAGGTGGTCCCGTTCACGGAGGTCTTCAAGGGGACCAGGTGGGAAGAGGCCAAGCCAAACATCGTCGTCACCGACAGGCTGTTTAAAAGGCTCGAACGGGAGCTGGCGATCCCGCTGGCGTCGGAGTGATTCCGGTAAAACTCCTGATCAGGAAAGATTGAGCGAGGGGAGGACCGCCTCCACCGCCGCGATCAGGCTTCCTATCCTTTCGCTCTTGGTCTTGTAGGAGGCCCTGTTCACCACAAGGCGCGCCGTGGCCTCCATGATAAGCTCCACCTGCGTAAGCCCGTTCTTGCGCAGGGTCTCGCCCGTGGAGACAAGGTCGACTATCCTTTCGGAAAGACCGACCAGCGGGGCCAGCTCGATGGAGCCGTACAGCTTTATTATCTCTATCTGCACTCCCCGCCCGGCGAAATGGGCCTCCGTGATGTTGGGGAATTTCGTCGCTATCCTGATGTGGGTCCAGTCGCCGGGGTTGTCCCGCTCCGAAAGCTCCTTGGGCTCGGCAACCATCATCCGGCAGTAGCCGTATTTGAGGTCGAGCGGCTCATACAGGTCCCGCCCCTGCTCGGCCAGCACGTCCGCCCCGGACACGCCGATATCGGCGGAGCCGTTTTCGACGTACGTCGGGATGTCCGTGTCCCGCACGACAATTGCCCTGGAGCCGGCCCCGGGCGCTTCGAATATCAGTTTGCGGTTGTCGGTGAGCGCTCCGGAAAAATCTAGCCCCACCGCCTTGAAAAGCGCCACGGATGGCTTTAAGTTGCGCCCTTTGGGCAACGCTATCGTCAAATATTCCATTTCATGTTTCCATTTTCTTCAGCCGCCGTCCGCCGCGCCGAGGGCCGCGATTTTTTCCTTTGCCTGCGCCATGAGGCTGCCGCCATGTCTGGACAGCCTTATGGTCTCCATATAATAGAAAGCCGCCGTCTTTTTGTCTCCAGAAATCTCATGCGCCCGGGCAAGGGCGAAGGCGCGCACCGGCCTTGGATCCATGTCCAACCCTTTCTTGATCAGGGGAGCCGCTTTCACCGCATCGCCTTTCATAAGGTACGCAAGGCCCATGTTGTGGTATGCGTCGGCCGATCCCGGCTCGATTTGCAGCGCTTTCATGTTTTGCGCTATGGCCTCGTCCGGCTGGTTTGCGGCAAGCGCCACCGAACCCAATAACGAAGCGAACCTGGACTGCGCGGGGAATTTCTCGGCGCCAGCTTGCGCCGCGGCTTTGGCGCCGGCAAGGTCGTTTAAGGCAAGGTACCCCTTCGCCAGATAGAACTCCTCCGCCCCGGATGGAGGGGACGGGGCGACGGACTTTGACGCGGCGAACAACGCCAGCGCCACTGCGCATACCGACGCCATCCGCGCATAGTCGCGGCCTTTGAGCCATTCGGCCGCCTGTTTCACAAAAATCCCCGCGCCAATGGCAAGAAATGGGACCGCTTCCATCCTCATCCGCGACGAAGCGTAAAAGATCACTATGGAGCATGCTATCGCCAGCGGCGGCCCTATGGCGTAGACCACGCGCCTGTCCCGCCAGAATCCTGCGGCAAGGCCGGGAATCCCCAGGGCCAGCAGGAACGCGAATGTGGGAAGAGGAAGCCTTAACACCCACGAAAACTCCGCCGCCTGGTAAAACGAATGGATGTCGGGTATCTCGTAATCGCCCCCAGCCGCCTTGAGTTTGTTGGCCGCAAGCCGCAATATGACCGATGGGGTGGAGGCGAGAAAGCTTAGCGTCTCATTCGTCCAATAGTCCGACACCTGGCGCTGCGTAAGTTTCTTGCCCAGCCGTTTCTCCGCCTCGGCGTGGAAATCTGTCTCGGAGTCCTCCGGATTCGGGCGGGAAAACGGAGGGGTGTTGTATCGCCCGGTGAGGTTGTCCGGATTGTTGCATGAATAAAGGAGCCTCCCCCCCTGCGTCGGCAGCATGGCAAACTCACCTGCGGCGGCGAAGTTCCTTGCCGCTCCGGCCATGAGAGGCGCCATTACTCCGGCGGCGAACATCACGCAGGCGCCAACGAAGGCGCCCATCCTGGGGCGGCGGGCAATCCAATACATGGCCGGAACCATCGTCATGAGAAGAGCCGTGTTCGCCCGAAGCTCCACGGCCAATCCGCCCAACAGCCCGAGCAATAACCATCGTTTCAGGCTTGCGTTTTCCGATGCGCGGACAAGGAGGTGCACGAACAACAGCAACGCCGTCATGGTCAGCGTGGTCTTGAGGATCGTCAGAGAATAAAAGAACGACACTTTATAAAAAGCGTATATCAGCCCCGCCGCAAGCCCCGCCGTTTTGCCGGCCAAACGCGCCCCGATCAAATAAACGAGGGCCGCGCTCACCGAGTCCAGGACGATTTGCGCGGCGCGCACAAACAAAAGATCGTCACCGGCGGCTGCGAGCAGCGCGCCAAGAAAATAACCGTACAGCGGATCCATGAAAAAAGCCCGCCCCTCGCCCATGAGAAATCCGGAGGCGATCCCCCTGCCAAGACCTGCGTAATACGCTTCATCGAGAATGGGTGTGTGGAGCAATGGATTTTGCAGGCTGGCCAGAAGGTGGAGGAACCTGGCCGCAAGCGCCACGGCGAAAACGATCCAGACCTCCCTGCGCCCCCAGGCCGCATCATCCATCGCCGGGCACCTTTACCTTTTTCCCCGTGAAAAAGCCTTTTTCACGGACCAGTCTATATTCTTCCTATCCACGCAATACCGCGCCACCCATTCGGAAAAGCTGGCGATATGGCAGTGCCGGGTGACTATCCCGGATTCCGAACAATTGTAAAACTCGGCCGGGGGCTGGTCCCGCTTGAGGTTGACGAAAGCCCACTCCATCCACTGTTTGGACACCGAAAAACTTTTGCGTGTGCGCACCGGGCGGCCGAAAATGTCCCGCTCCTCCACCACGGCGTCCACGCTGGAGGCCAGGGCGTCCTGGGCGGAGATGTCTTCATAAATCGTGTCCCCGGCGTAGGCCGCCCCGCCGTGAGGGAACGAAAGGTCCTGCCCGATAAAGGCGATACGCGGGCAGCCGAGCCTGAAGGCCAAGTCCAGCCCCACGGTGAGGACCGATCCGCCGGGTATTAAATAGCCAAGCCTCTGGTTCATCCGTGCGATTTCCGTGAGTACAGGGATGTCCGGGGCGAACTTGTTGTAGAAGACCGTCTCCCCTTTCCACGCCTCTATCGTGGCGGGATGGGCTATGGAGGGGACCACAAGAATTTTTTTTGCGGTGGAAGCGCCGGCGAAGAACCTGGCCACGTCGGGCTGGGGATCGAGGGTCACGGTGAACGTGGGCGCTATCCCCTCGTCCGCCAATGACTTGAAAATCGTGTCCACGGCGATTATCACCGCCTTTCCCTGCGCGGCGTGGAGCCACATCCTGTTCTTGTCCAGCGACGGGCCCGCCCCCACGATCACCGCCGGAACGTCCGTGAACCTTCCGAACAGCGGCGCAACGCCGGGTGATGATGCGATCTTAGGCTTTAGCGCTTCATGGTTGGCAAGCCATAGGGCGCCGAAATTGGCGATGGTGGCGGTCTTTACCTCGTATATCCTTTGCAGGTCCATTCGCGCCGCTAGCTTGCCACGACGCGGTTGCGCCCCTGCTTCTTGGCATCGTACAGCCGCTTGTCCGCCCGCTGGATGAGGCTCTCGGGCGTGTCCCCCTCCGCAAACTCCGCCACTCCAAGGGACACATTCACGCTTATCGTCTTGTCCCCGCCTTTGAAAACGAACTCGTGGGAGCCGACCGCCGCCCGGAGCGACTCCGCCACCTTGGCCCCTTGTTCGCTCGATGTCTTGTACACTATCACGGCGAATTCCTCCCCGCCGTAGCGCGCCACTGTGTCCGCCGCCCGTACAGTGTCCTTGGATATGTCCGCCACCGTGCGCAGCACCTTGTCCCCCACCTGGTGGCCGTAAGCGTCGTTGAATTTCTTGAAATGGTCCACGTCGTACATTATCAGGCAGAAGGGCTCTTTGTAACGCTGGTAATTTGTTACCGTCTCCTTTAGCTTCTCGTCGAAATATCCCCGGTTGTACAACTGGGTCAGGTGGTCGACGATCTTCTCCTGCCGGGCCATTTCAAGGGCGTTCTCCAGCTTTGCTATCTTCTCGGCGGACTCTTTTAGCTTGCGTTCCGACTCCACAAGCCGCTCCCGCACCGCGCCGTTTTCTTTCTGTATGGTCAAAGTCTCGGTGAGAATGGCGCGCTGGATCTGCTTTATCTCGTCCAGGTTCGTGGTGACAGCGATCTTCCTGGAGTACGTGTCCAACTTGTTGCCGAAGGTTTCGCTGGATACGGAGAGCGTCTGGATGTGGCTTGTGAGGTTGCTGATTATCCGCTTGAGCTCTTCGCGCTCATTTTCAAGGGCGTGGGACTCGTTGCTCTTGTTGATATAGAAGTTGTACAGGGAGGCGCTCATGGAGTCCACCTCCGGCTGTTTAAGTTCGGCGAACCGCTTGTCCCGCTTGAACTTCAACGGCGTGTAGAACGGCTCCTCCTCGTCGGCCAATATGAGCGTCCCTTTGGCGAAGCTGTCCAGAAGGGAGACATATGGGCCGAGAAGCTCCCGCGATGTGTCCACAATCTCCATCCGCGTGTCGTATTCCTTTGCGGCGGCCGCTTCCACTTTCTGCTCGGCCTCCTCCTTGCCTCCGAACAGCGATCCTATGGCGGAGAACAGACCTCCTCCCCCCCCCCCTTTGGCCGCGCCCCACCGGTCCTTCATCCAGGAGTCCACGTACTTCACCAGCGTCATGTAATCGCGATGAAGCTGTTGCACCTGGAAAAGGTTGTCCGCCCCCTTGATGCGCTGGGCCAGCGCGTCCATCGCTTTTTCAAGCTCTGGATTCCCCTTCACCAGCCCTTTGATATGGGTGAGTATGGCGGTTGCAAGGGTCTTGTACGACTCGATGACTTCGGAAAGCCGCTCTGCCTTGTCCCTGTATTTCTGGATTACTTCGCTCATCGGCTCAGGATAACCTTCTTACATTAAAATCGCGGCGGCATGATCCGCCTTGCGGTAAAGTCTATCCCTATCCGGCAGACGGCGCAACGTTATCGGCGCGCTTCATCCGGTCAACACCCTGCCGCCGCGCTGCCGGGTCAGCTTGCCGGACTTCATCGCAATGGCGCCATTGACGATAACAGTGTCCACCCCTACGGAGTAATGGAGCGGGTCGGCGTAGGTTGATCTGTCCCCGATGGTGTCCGGGTCGAACACCACGATGTCGGCGAAATGCCCTTCGCGCAGCCTGCCACGGCCCGACAGACCGAAAAAATCGCAGGCGGCGGTGGAGGTCTTTTTCACCGCCTCGGGGATGGTGAACATCTTTTTCTCCCGCACGAATTCCTTGAAGAATTTCGGGAACGATCCGAACGTGCGCGGATGTGGCCTGCCCAGGGCCAAAGGCCCGTCCACCGCCCTTGCGCCAGAGTCCGATCCTATCACCACCCACGGTTTGCGGAGTATTCGGGAAAGGTTGTCCTCGCTCATGCAGAAGTAAATCGCCTCGACATCGGTCTTCTCCTCCGCCAGAAGGTCGAACACGAAATTGAAGACGTCCTTGCCCCGCGCCGCCGCTCCCTGGGCCACGGTGAGCCCTTCCATGCCGCGGTTTGCGTCCGTCACCACCTGGGACACCATCACCGTCTCCCAGTATTCCGGTTCCGGATGGTTTTTCAAAATCTCCGCCTTGAAAGCGTCTCGCTCGCGCCTGTCCTTTAACATCGCCACCAGGTTGTCCTTGCCGCCGTCAAACGCCCTGTCCGGCAGAATCACCTGCAATCCGGTGTTGGATGCGAGGTATGGATACCTGTCCGCCATTATCTCCACCCCGCCGTCCATGGCGCCTTCCAGTATTTCAAAGGCCCGGGGAAGCTTTCCCCAATTTTCCTTCCCGGCGGTCTTTAAATGGCTCACCTGCAATTTCGCCCCGGAGCCTTTTGCCACCGCCGCCACTTCTTCCAGCGATTCAAGCAGCCTGGGCCCTTCGGATCTTATGTGCGAGGTGAACACTTTCCCACGCTCCGCCACCGGACGAAACGCTTCGATGAACTCGTCCGTTTCCGCGAAACAGGCCGGCGGGTACACAACGCCGACGGACATGCCTATTGCGCCGTGGTCAAGGGCGCCTGCCACCGTCTCCTGTATTTTTTTCATTTCGCGCTCCCCCGGCTTGCTGGAATTCATCCCCAGCACCGAACCGCGCACCGTGTTGTATCCTATCAGCGCAGCGAAGTTCACCGCCGGTTTCGCGTCCTCAAGCGCGCCGAGATATTCGTCCATCCGCGTCCAGTCAACATTGATGGAGAACTGTTCCTTGTAATCCCTGGCCCTGCGCGCGGCCACCTCGCCGCTCATGGGGGCCGCCGAATATCCGCAGTTGCCGCCAACCTCGGTGGTCACCCCCTGGGTCACTTTCGATCCGGCCCTTGGATCGATGATCAGGTAATAGTCCGAATGGGAATGGGCGTCCACAAACCCCGGCGCCACAACGCGCCCGGCCGCGTCCACCAGCGCATCGGCGTTGTCCGCCGGAATTGATGGGGCAATAGCGACGATCTTGTCTCTTGACACGGCTATGTCCGCCTTGCTCATGGTGGGCGAATCACCGTCTGCCACAAGGCCGTTTTTGATCACTATGTCGTACTTCATCTAATTCTCATCCGCGTGTTTGGCGCTTTTAAGCCCCGCTTCCGCCGCCGGATCCGGCCGGGCGGAAGGGGCGTATATACGCCGGTATAGGACCATGTTGCGCATCACTTTTTTCACATACTCCCTAGTCTCAAGATATGGTATCAATTCCACGAACTCGTCGTCGTCATGATTTCCAAACCGCGCGTCCCACCTGTCCACGGCGGGGGCTCCGGCGTTATACGCCGCGATGGCGCGGGGGAGGTTGCCCTTGTAACGGGCCACAAGCTCCTGGAAATATGCCGCGCCGAGGGTCACGTTCGTCTCCGGGTCGAATAACGACAAAGGATCAAACTTCACGGCGGGCTCACGCCCGGAGCCTGTTTTCTCGAAAATCACCTTGCCTGTGGAGGGTATCAGCTGCATCAGCCCCCGCGCGTTGGCCGGCGACAGCGCGCCGGGATTGAAAGCCGACTCCTGCTTTATTATCGCAAGGGTCATAAACGGGCTGATCCCACGGCTGGCCGAGGCGCCGCGTATGATCTCCCAATGGCTCACCGGATACACGGCCCGCCAGTATGGGTCGGTGTAATCCGCCGCGCGCTCGGCGAATATGGGCGAAGTGAGCAGGCGGATGGACTGGTCCGCCGCCCCCGCCCTCCGGTATAACGAAGCAAGCCACAAGGTCTCCTCCGATCCACCGCCTGTAAGCCCGCCTATGGCGCCAGCCTCCATCCTCGCCCCTTCCATGTGGCCGATCTGGGCCAGCATTTCAAACCGCTGATAGCGCCGCAGCGCCTCCTCGGCAAGATGCGCGGGGGGAGCGGTAAAAGCGCCGGTAACCGGATCGATGTCCGCCATGTCCACAGCGCTTTCTCCAATTCCTTCCGCCATTGTCCCGTAATATGTGCGCGGATGCTTGCGTGTCAGCGTCGCCATTAAAGCGCTGGCCGATTCGCCGTCCCCCGCACGGCTTTGCGCCCGGGCCGCCCAATACAGTAATTTCCCGTCATTATTGAATGAACCCGCCTTTTCGGCGGCGCGCTGGAAATACTTCGCCGCTTCCTTGAATTTCCCCTGCCGGTACTCTACCCATCCCAGCTTCCATCGAATTTCATCTTCCGCAGCGGGAGCAAGCCCCATTGCCAGCGCCCTTGAGTAATGCGATCTGGCGCCGGGGAAATCCCCCCGGGCCTCGGCGATCTTGCCCATAAGTATCCGCGCCTTTCCAGCCGCTTCGCACGTCGGCTCGGCCTTGATTAATTTAGACGCAGTCTCCAGCGCCTCGCCCCCCATGTCCAGGTTCCACTGGATAGACGCCATGTGATACATGGCCCATGCGGCGTGGCTGCTTTTCGGGAATTCGTCCAAAAGCCTTTGATAGCGGTCAAGCGCCTTCTTGCGCTCACGCCCCTTGTTGTAAGCTTCGCCAAGTTTCAACAGGGCGCTCTCGCGCTGATGCGGCGGCGTGGCGGATTCGATCACGCTCTCCAGCTCTTCGGCCGCCTCAGTATATTTGTACGCCGCCTTGAGTTTCTCCGCCCGTTCCATCCGCTGATTGATGGTGGTGATTTCCAGGTTTTCCCGCAGAGTCTCGTCCGCTCCGCTTTCGATGGAGTCTATCGCGGCCTTCGCCTTTGACGCCGCGCTGGAAGCCGGATATGAAAGATAGATGTCCATGAAAACGGCATGGGCTCCTGCGGCGTCTCCTTCTTTAAGCTTGAGCGTCCCTTCGATGAAAAGCCGCTCTGGGGCGAATTCGTTTGGAACATCCGCCGCGCCGATCAACTCCAGATATTCGCCGCACTTTTCCATCCCGGCGTCAGCGCAAGCGGCCCTGACCCGCAATTCGTTGGCCTTGGCCTGTAACGGGGTGTCCGGATATCTTTCCAGCATGGTGTTCATGATGGACAAGGCTTCGGCGGGGCGCCTGTCTTCCATCTCCATGCGGGCCAGGTCATACGCCGCATAGTCACCAATGATGAACGCGGCGGAACCGAGCTTTGCAAACTCCCGGCGAGCTTCGGAATATTTCCCTGCCTGCTTGAGTTTGCGGGCGCTTTGATACGCCATCGCATGGCCGCCGGAATCTTTTGACGTGGACTTGAAGGCCGCCGGGCGCTGATCCGGAGTTGTCCCGCACGACGCTAACGAAAGCGCGCTAATGAGCGACGCGGTGACGAGCGAAATATTCCGCAACTTCCGTCCTTGCGAATATGGCGTCCGCCACGGCGCTTGCCGTGTCTGCCGCTCCGGCGGGTATGCAAATGGCGTTTTCAACCTTCTTGAACCATGTTATCTGCCGCTTGGCGAAATTCCTGGTTTCCTTCTTTATCGTCTCCGCCGATTGGGCGGCGGGAATGGCGCCTTCAATCTCCCGCAGCAACGTCTTGTAGCCCAAAGCCCTCATCGGCTTTGTTTTTTCATTATAACCTTTTTCCTTCAGCCTTTTAACCTCTTCGCGCCATCCTTCTTCCATCATCTCGTCCACCCTTTTCCCGATCCGGTCATATAAGACCTTGCGATCCGGGCTTATCACGATCACCAGCGCGTCCCACTCAGGCCGGTTCGGATTCCGGGCGTATATGCCGCTCATGGTCTTTCCGGTGGCAAGGAACACCCCCAGGCATCGCCGGATGCGGAAATTGTCGTTCGGATGGATTTTCGCCATCCACACCGGGTCGGCCTCAACGGCCCGTTTGTATAGCCCCGCAAGCCCCTCGGCCGCCTCGATGGCGTCCATGCAAAGCTCCGTCCTCTCGTCCGCCCGCACGCCGCAATGCAATCCTTCGGTCAACGCCTTGATGTACAGCCCAGTGCCGCCCACCACCAGTGGGATTTTGACGCGTCTCCACATATCCCGCGCGATGGCCTCCGCCTGTTCCCGGAACATCCCCACCGTGTAGTTTTCGTCCGGCCCGGCCACGCTTACCAGATGGTGTTTCACCCGCGCCAATTGCCGCGCGGTGGGCTTGGCGGAGCCGATGTCGAAATGTTTATATACCTGCACCGAGTCGGCGGAGATTATTTCTGTTCCAAGCCTTTCGGCCACGATGACGCCGGTCTCTGTCTTGCCGCAGGCCGTCGGCCCGGCGATCACCAGCAGCGGCGGCGGAGCGTCCGGGTTATCTGGACACATATCTGGCGATTATCCTGTTGAATTCGTCCGAGTCCGCCCCGTCGCCTTTTTTAAGCACAAGCGCGGATTGCTCTTCCGCATTTCCTTTATGACCGAGCCTCGCTTCCGAAAGGAAAAGGATCGGGGGCGATCCTGTGAAGGATTTTACGTCACGCACCCTTGTTTCGCCAAAACCGTGCCGCGCAAGGATCGCACAGTATTCATCGCGCCGCTCATGGATCATCGTTATCCAAAGCGCCCCCCCCTCTTTTAAAACATGCGAGGCCGATTTCACAAGCCCGTCCAGGGTCATCATTATCTCGTGCCGCGCCGCCGCCTTGGCCGGATCGGGATTGAGCCTGCCGGAGCCTTTGCGCCGGTATGGAGGATTGGAGACAACAGCATCGAACGTCCCTTTTGAAAACAGTTTTGGCGATTCCATCATGTCCCCCGTCACAACATGATAGTTTTCAAGCCCGTTGTTGCGCGCGTTCTCTTCCGCCAGCCGAGCAAGCTCCGGGTTTATCTCCAGCGCCGTTATTTTTATCCTCGGATTTTCGATGCCGATCAATATGGACACCACCCCCACCCCCGCTCCCATGTCCAGAAGCGCCCCCGCTCCCGCCGGACGGAAAAAATCGGCCAGAGCGAACGAATCGCGGTTGTACCTGTAGCCAGTCTCGCGCTGGTTGAGGCTTAATGTTTTATATGAATGGGCCATGGGGAGTGGGATATCGTTCTATTTTTTCAATAATATCATATCTCAACTGACGGGGGTCTTCTTGATCCGGCTATCTTCGCGACGCCGGTATAGTGCCTGCAATTGCCACCGTCAAAGGTGGCGCTGCAACGGAACCCAGGGAGCGCGGGGTGGCACGGCCACGGCGGAATTCCCGCATCACATAAATGGAACCTCAAAGACTCCATAACGTTTCCCCGTGGCCGCCTCCATTAACGCTTCCCCGTGGTCGCTGACCACGGATTCCTAAAGCGAGGAACCGGGGACTTCGTGGAAGCGCGGGCATCTTGCCCGCACTAATTAGACGGAGCATCAAAGGCTCCATAATGCTTCCCTGTGGTTACCTCTACTAACGCTTACCGCTGTCCGGGGTGTTGTAGCCCGCAAGGGCGGTCACCCCGGACTCTTTGTGCTCCGTTCAGGAAGGCGGGGTGACGCGCTTCGCGCTCAAACACCCCGCCGAGCGGCAGAAGGCTGGCCGATGGCGATTAAAGGAGGGGATATAACTACTATGCGCTCACCACCCGAATTCAAGCTTCGGGGCTCCGTATTTCACCATCGCCATGTAATATCTCTCGAACGCGTGTTTCATCCAGTGGTACACGCGCCCTCTGTCGTGGCGCAGCTTGTTGCGGGGCGGCAGAAGGGGCGAAGCGGAAATATAAAATGCTGTGTCCCCCGCGTCGGCTATGCAGATCACCGAAAAGTCCTTCCCCCGTTTTTTGGCCCCACCCCGGATGTCCGCCACGATGTTATGGGCGGCCGCTTCCGCCATGGCGCCGGTCATCTGCCCGGTCTTGGGAACGCCGACCGCCACTGGCGTCTCGGCTGGAGGCGGTATGGCAAGGGTCACCCCCACCGCATAAACGTTCTGGTATTTAGGGTTCGCAAGATAATCGTCACCAATTATGAATCCGCGCGGATTTGAAAATCCTTCAATCCCCATATATGCATGGCTGCCGAAAAACGCGGGGACGATCAGAGAAAAATCGCTTTTCCATTTATCACCGTCGCCAAACTCCACCCCGTCCGGCAACACTTGCGTCAACTTCGCGTTTGTTTTCCACGCGATCCCACGGTCGGCGAACTCGTCTTCCATCATCCGGCCCATGGCGCCAAAACCGCCAACGCCAAAATGACCGAGGAAAGGCTCGTTTGTGAAAAGTGATATCTTGAACTTGGGGCGGATTTTAAGGCCCCGCAACTTGGTGTCCATCATCATGGCCAGTTCGTACACCGGGCCAAGGCAGGAGGCCCCCGGCGCGTTGCCCAGCACTATATGGCCACTCCCCCGTTCGATCAGCGCGTCGAGCGCGCTTTTGGTCTGCATCGCCTGATGAACGTTGAAAATGGAATAACTGTTCCCCCCTTCCGGCCCCATTCCCGGTATGGCGGAAAAATCAAGCTCCGACCCTGTGGCGGCCACAAGGTAGTCATAATCGTATTCGCCCGCGGAGCCCCGGACGCGGCATTTGTCCGGCTCGGCCTTCACTATAGTGTCATGGATGAATTTGATCCCAAGCTTTCCCAACCGCACGGCCACGTCCGCCTGTATGTCTTCCGGATTTTTCCATCCCATCGCCACCCATGGGAGCGACGGGACGAATGTGAACATTTTTTCGGAGGAGACCACCGTCACATCATCGGTGGGGCCAAGGGAATACCGCAGCGCAACCGCCGCGTTGAACCCGCCGAAAGACGAACCTGAAACGACGATCCTTTTGCCCATGCGCCGTCCCCTTTTTGAAAGGAAGATTTTAGAAAGTGACCACTTTATCCGAGCTCATAGTCCAGTCGTAAAGCAACTGCATGGATCCGGCGGCGATTTCTCCGATCATGTCCCCCGTGCCAATCCCGCAACGGTCTATGCATGTCTTGCAGTATTTTACCTCCACTCCCTGCTCCGCTGTTTCTTTGAGCATATCGGCCAGGTTGAAGTAATTTTCGGGGGGTTGCAGGCCGCTTCGCCCGGCGTCCACACCGTTGTTGATAAGGAAAATACGGGTCGCGGTCCCGTTTTTGACCGATGTTTGCGCCAGCCGCATGGCGTTCCAAACGTTGTCAGTCCCATTATACGGAGCGGAACTTATGATGATAAGAAGTGACTTTCCAGCCATAATCGCCATCCTCCTCCAGAGATAATGGCCGATTATCCAGCCTTAACAATAAAATGTCAAGACTGCTAACCGTTAGAGGTCAAGCTCCGGAGGATTGCACAAGACACCGGGGGCCGATGTCCCGCCCCTGGTGTATCTTCATGTCTTTGTTCTTGTCGTACGTCAGGTAGATCGGGCATCCGTAACAGGTGCGCATGTCCGTCTGGCCCGATTCGGCTATGGCTTCCCAGCATTTTTTTGCCGTGGCGCCATACGCCGGGCAATCCCCCTGCCGTCCGCACTGTTTGATCTCCCAGCAGGGCGCCATCATGTAAAGAAGTTTTAGCCCTGTAATAGTCATGCCGACTTTTTCCAGGTAGAAACGGATGTTCTTGATAAACTGGATATCGTTGTTCGAATACCGCCGCTGGCTGTTTATCCGGGCCGGTTTTATGAATCCCGCCTTCTCGTATTCGCGCAGCATCCTCGGAGTGGTACCGCACACTTCCGCCGCCACGTTGATCGGGTAAAGGGGCTTTGAGTCTTCAAATTCTGTTTCCATCCATCTGATAATACACCAAATGGAGGAATTTTTCCCATTTTGGCCTGTGGCGGGGCGCAAGTTGTATGGTAAATTGTCCTGATGGACACAGGAAATATCGGCCATCTTATCCAGACGATTTCGGTGATGGCCATCCCCGTTGTGCTTGCGGTGACTCTCCATGAGGTGGCACACGGATACATGGCCCACCTCAAAGGGGACGACACCGCCAAGATCATGGGAAGGCTCACACTCAATCCCTTGGCGCATGTGGACATCTTCGGCACCGTGATCCTGCCCATCGTGTTCTACGCCACCACTGGGTTCCTTTTCGCCTACGCAAAGCCTGTGCCGGTGAACTTTTTCAACCTGCGCAGCCCGAAGCGGGACATGGTGTGGGTGTCGGCGGCGGGGCCTTTGACAAACGTAATCCTGGCGGTGATATCGGCTTTTGCGATAAAAGGGATCGGGTGGCTTTACCCTGAATCCTTGCTGGAAGTGTACGCCAACATCCAGGGGGGTGGCGCCGGGGCCGGCAGCGTGGTGATCGTGCCGGTGATATACATGCTTTACTTCTCCGTGCTTCTCAACACCATCCTGGCGGTCATCAACCTTATCCCCATCCCACCCGCCGACGGGGGGAGGATCGTGGTCGGCCTTCTTCCGGAGCCGCATTCCTCTTCTTACGCCCGGATAGAGCCTTTCGGCATGTTCCTTTTGATTTTCATCCTTTTCTTCAACCCGTTGCATATTATAGACGTCACGATCCACCCGCTGATACGGTGGGTGCTCGACCTTCTGTTGTGACAGGGGCTTAGGATAAAATGGGCAAAAAACGGATACTCTCCGGCATGCAGACCACTGGGAACCTGCACATAGGCAACCTTCTTGGCGCCCTTTCAAACTGGGTGCGGCTGCAGGACGAGTACGAATGCTACTATTTCGCGGCGGACTGGCACGCCCTCTCCTCCAACTACGAGGAAACGGGGCATTTGAAGGACAACCTGCTGGACCTGGCGGTAAACTGGCTGGCCGCCGGGCTGGACCCGAAAAAGTGCGTCATGTTCGTCCAGTCGCTCATCCCGGAGCACGCGGTGCTGCACCTTTTATTTTCCATGATCACGCCATTGCCGTGGCTGGAGCGGGTGCCAAGCTATAAGGAAAAAATGGAGCAGGTGGAAAACAGGGACCTGCACACATACGGATTTTTGGGCTACCCGGTGCTGCAGGCGGCGGACATCGTGTTGTACAAGGCGGATTTCGTGCCGGTGGGGATAGACCAGATGCCGCACCTGGAGCTGACCCGCGAGTTAGTCCGCAGGTTCCACGACATCTACAAATGCCGTGTGTTCGTGGAGCCGGCGGGACTTATGAGCGAGGTGCCAAAACTCCCCGGGGTGGACGGGCGCAAGATGAGCAAATCGTACAACAACGCCATATATCTTTCGGACTCGAAAGAGGTTATGGCGGCAAAAATAAAAAATATAGTCACCGACCCGGCCAGGGTGCGAAGGACCGACCCCGGTGATCCGGACAAGTGCGTCGCCTACAGCTTTCACAAGGTGTTCACATCGAAGGAGGACACGTCCGCCGTCGAATCGGAATGCCGCTCCGCCGCGAGAGGATGCGTGGACTGCAAAAAACAACTCGCCGGAAACATATTCTCCAAGCTCGCGCCGCTGCTCGAAGGCCGGGAACACTGGAAAGCCCGCCCCAAGGAAGCGCTGGACATTTTTTATAACGGGACGCAGAAGGCCCGCGAAGTTGCCCGGCAGACCATAGCCGAGGCCGAGGCGGCGATGAAGATAGATATAAAGGCGATGTTCGGGGAGTAATTGCGGGGAAATGTGGAATATAATAGCTACACGGATTGAATCATGATTACCGAAGACAAAATCATGGAAGCGGCCAGGCTCATCGGCGAGGCGGCCAAACCCGCCAAGGTGATCCTGTTCGGTTCCTACGCTCGCGGAGAGGCCACTGAGGATTCCGACCTGGATTTCCTTGTCATAGAGCCCGCCGTGGATGACAAGGGACAAGAAATGGTGCGCCTTCACAAGGCGCTCCGCCCTCTCCGGATGACGGCGGACGTGCTGGTTTATTCCGAAGCCGAAGTGAAGGAGCGGCAAGATTGGTGTTCAACGCCCGTGTATTGGGCGTTGCGCGAAGGCAAGGTGGTTTACGAAACAAGATGAAAAAGGAAGCCAAAATCCTTTTGCAGGTCGCGCAGAGAGATTACGTGGCTTTCGATATCCTCAGGAGAAATCCTGACGCCCATTTGAACAATGTCCTTTTCAACGCACAGCAATGCGCCGAAAAACTGATTAAGGCCGCGCTGGCGTTCAATGAAGTTTATTACAAGAAAACACACAACCTCATTGAACTGTATTATCAACTGGAAGAAAAAGATATCCCATTTCCGGCCAGCATGGACGACCTTGAGAAACTCAATCCGTACGCTGTCGGATTCAGGTATGAAAGCAGCGAGATCGGCCTGATGTCCCGGGAAGAAGCGGCGGAACTATTGAATATTTTGCGCGAGTGGGCGAAGCAAATCGTCGGCGAGTAGCCCATTCATGAGTTTTTCCTCAGACCAATCCCGTGAGCATGTGCGTCCCGTCGCAGAAAGGCGGCTTTGTCGTCTTCTTGCATCCGCATAGGGCGGCGTGCCTGTCCTTTTCGATTTCAAAAACCATCGGGACGTTTTTCATCCCTTCATACTCCGTCCCCTTGTGCGACCCGTCGCAGAAAGGCTGCTTTCTGGAAAGCCCGCACCCGCACCATGCGTAACTTCCAGCCTTAAGCTCCACGATGTAAGGAGCGTTCTTCGGCGATTTGGGATCAGGCATCGGGGCGCTCCGGCTTAATATTTTGTTTCCGCAATTTTACACGCCTGGCCGCCCAACGCAAGCGTCACGATTACTTATTGACGCAATATTGTTATATACTGGTGAGAGTGGATTTTACGGGACTTTTTGGCATGAATATAAAAGACCTTCTCTTTTATTTGACGGCGGGCCTTGTGGCGGCGCTGCTGGTCAACCATTTCGCCGGGCTGGACATCGGCTTTCTGAACAGGATAGAAAGCTCGGTGGTCTCGTCCGGAGCAAAAAGGGAAGGTTCCTTTCGCGATTACAGTTCCACACCGGACACCTCCGGCTCATCCGGGCCGAGTGTTGAATGCCAGAACATGCGCAAGTCCCTTGGCGACAGGCGCGGTTTTATCAGGGGCGAGATTGGCAAAGCCAAAGGTGACGGGGATTTTGTCAAAGTCCGGGAACTGGAAAAGGAACTTTCCGATCTGGCCGAAAAAGAAAGATCCGTCTGCGGATAGACCTTCAATCAAGCGGCCTTAAGGATTCACATGTTCCTGAAACTTTTTCTTCTTTTCACCATCGTCCCCACCATTGAGATATGGCTTATCATCAAGATCGGCAGGCTGATCGGCCCGTTCCCCACCGTGGCGATGCTGCTGATCTCCGGCGCGGTGGGCGCGTATTACGCCAGGCGGCAGGGGCTTTATGTGATCAACCAGTTCACCGCCACGCTAAACCGTGGGGAATTCCCGGCGGACGCGCTTTTGGACGGCCTTTTGGTGGTGGTGGGCGGGGCGTTGATGGTGGCCCCCGGTTTCATCACGGACATCGTTGGGATCATACTCGTCACACCCCTGTCACGCCGGTCCGTAAAGCCGTTCGTGGTGAGGTGGGCGCAAAGGAATATGAAGGCCAGGGTGGTATATTCTTCCGGCTTTGGCGGCAATCACCGGACTGATTTTAACGGCGGCCAGGCCGGCCGGCCCGATGACGACGTGATAGACGTCTAGCGGAAAGTTTGTGATGGCTGACCGGAAAAATGAAAAACAAGGCGGCGCCAAGGGGCTGATCCTGTTCGCCCACGGCAGCCGCGACCCTCGCTGGAAAGAGCCTTTCGAAAAGCTGGAGCGGATGCTTTCAGGCCAGTTGAAAGAGGTGGCGGTGCGGGTTGCGTACCTGCAGGACTGCCCGCCGGACATTTTTAGCGCCGCGGAGGAAATGGCCCGGAACGGCGCCGCCAAAGTGACGGTGATCCCCATGTTCCTGGCGGTAGGATCGCACTCAGCCAACGATTTTCCGAAAATAGCTGGCCGGGTGGCCGCCAGCCTGCCGCAGGTGGAATTCACCTGGACGGACGTCATCGGCCAATGGGAAGAGACGCTTTCGGCGCTGGCCATGTTGATCGGCGGCAGGATAAACGGATAAACGGCCAAAGCGAAACGTTCGCGCAAATCCTGTTTTTCGCGATGAACCGGCATGGAGATATTCGCCGGGGATATGGAAGACACCATCACCCTGGACCGGGCGTTCAAGGGAGTGGACAGGGTGTTCCTGCTTTCATCCGCCGAGCCGGCGCAGGCAAGGCTGCAAGGAAACGTGGTGAAGGCCGCCGCCAAGGCCGGTGTTTCACTATTGGTGAAGCAGTCGGCGATGGGGGCCGGCCCGAACTCACCTGTGGCCCTCGCCAGATGGCACTGGGAAACGGAGGCCCGGAGGCGATCGGCCTTGAAAAGGTGGCCGAGATACTGTCCGGCGTGACAGGCAGACGCGTGACATACGTGGACATCCCGCTGGACGAGGCGAGAAGGACCATGACGCGCGAAGGACTGCCGGATTGGCTGGCCGATGATCTGCGCAAGCTGTACGAGATATTCAGCGCGGGCCGGGGGGCCAAAGTCAGCCCGTGCGTGGAAGACATCACCGGAAGAGCGCCGAGAGACTTCGAGCGTTTCCTCCACGATTACGCGGAAACGTTCATCGGAGAACTCGTCCATCACTAGAGCCGTAGATTTCACGGCTCGCGGCGGGCGGGCGGCAACGTCCGCCCTTCGTTTTATCACACGTTTATTTTTTTCTTGATTTTCGCTTTTTATTTGCTATACTGCCCCCATGAACGAAAATAAAACGAAAATAGTCATGCTACTGGTTGGCTCCGCAAGGGAAGTCCGGGAGATGTTGCGGATGCGGAAAAATCCACTCCTCGCTTTAGCCGAAGGGGAAAACACATCACCGGTCATTTTTGGATCGCCATGCCGGGATATGGGAACGATCCGCCAGCAGAGGTTTCAATGTATTTAAAACACCCTGATTTAACCGCCATTAATGGCAATAGAGGGGATTTTAAAACGTTTTACCGGGGTCATACGGCTACGGCCCCACTCCACAATCCGGAGGCTGACGGTGAAAAACCCAGAACCATCCTTCATATAGACATGGACGCGTTCTTCGTCTCTGTGGAAGAAGCCTTGAACCCGAAACTCAAAGGTAAACCGGTGATTGTGGGGGGCGACCCTGGCGGGCGGGGGGTGGTGACTTCCGCTTCGTACAAGGCGCGCGAATATGGCGTGCGCGCCGCCATGCCTCTTGCCCAGGCGAAAAAACTCTGCCCGAAAGGCATCTTCCTTAAAGGGTCGCACAGGCTTTATTCCACATATTCCCGCCGGATCATGGAAATCCTGGAGCGCTACACCCCCGCCGTGGAGCAGGTGAGCGTGGACGAGGCGTATATGGACCTTACCGGGTGCGAACGGGCGCACAAGGCGGACGCGGTGACCATCGCCGAACGTATCCACCAGGCCATAAGCGATGAAGTGGGGGTGCCGTGCTCCATCGGGATAGCGCAAAACAAGGTCACCGCCAAGATAGCCGCCAACATGGCCAAGCCAAACGGGATGCTTTATGTGCGCCCCGGGCGCGAGGCGGATTTTCTGGCGCCGCTCCCCATCGGCAAGATGCCGGGGGTGGGGCCTTCCACGGAAAAAGAGCTTTATAAACTGGGTGTCCACAAAATCGGCGACCTGGCCCGGTTCCCCGTGGACACGCTGGAAAAGGTCTTCGGCAAGCGCGCCTCCTGGCTTTCCGAAAAGGCGGCGGGACGAGGCGGCTCCGAGGTCTCCACGGATGACGACGACGCAAAGTCCATCGGGCGGGAGCTGACATACGCCGCGGACACATCCGACCCGGAGATGCTGGAGGCGACACTGTCGTACCTCTCCGAAAGCGTGGGCCAAAGGTTACGAAGGGCGGGGCTTGTGTTCTGCCGGGTGACGGTGAAGCTTCGCTATGCGGACTTTAACACCTACACCCGCGCAAAAACCATCGCAAACCCGGCCAGCGGCACGGGAGACATATACAGGGCGGCGCGGGACATCCTCCACAACCTTTACACAAGGCGGGCCGCCGTGCGGCTTATCGGGGTTACGGTCTCCTGCCTGGCCGAGCCGCCGAAACAGACGACGATATTCGACGCGCCGGCGTCACTCTCCGCCGAGCGTCTGACGCGGCAGGTGGACGAGGCAAAAGAGCGTTTCGGCTTCCACTCCGCCATGACCGCCCGGTCATACGTGTTCGCAAAAGCGATGGAGGGGAGAAAACGGGTGGCGTGACCGGGGGGTCTTCGGCGCCATCATGGTTTCGGCGCGAAAATCTCCCCCTTCATGATCCTTTGCTTGCCAATCCCTTGCGCACCGCTGTTATTTCAGCCCATCCTGGCGGCCGAACTCCTGAACTGCGCCTTGTTGTGCCTGGGCAAAAACCTCGGCAGGATGCGCCGCTCCTTTTTGAGCATGTAGGTCGGCGTCTGATGGGTCAGCATCCCTTTTTTATAGGGGGCTTTCTCTTCAAACCTGCCTTCCATCTTCACATACGTGGAATCGCGTTTCATAAACGCCTCCTTCCCGCCATAAACCCTCTGGCGGACCGATATCGCCGCCGCAAACATCATGCGGCGTCTCCTGATTAGATTATTGGCCCTGTGGCCGATTACGTCAATAGCCGGGGCGCAGCGCCCACCGTCCCGGCAGGGGAAAGCGGCGGCGATTTTATTCTGGGCGCTAATATTCATGTCGTTCGCCGCAATGGTGGACGTGGTCTATTCAAGAAGCCATCCGGCGGTGTATCAGGCGGACGCCTCGATGCAAGGCCCGGATTTCTGGCTCGGCAGAAAATCGGTGAACGTGACTGACGCCGAATGGAAGGCCCCGATCCAGCTTCCTGGCCCGGCGGACACATGGGCGGGAGGGGAGAGCAAGGAAATACACCTTTTCCCGCCATTGGAGCGGAGCGTTGAGTACACGATAGAAATCATGGACAGCCATCGCACAATTCCCCCGTCCCTTGAAATTATTTCAAACGGGAGGGTGATTGTGTGGCGTTACTGTGGATAGTGAGCGCGCTTGAAGGAAAGAGCCTGGATCGGAAATTGGCGGCGCGTGATAATTGGTGCCCTGGTTCGGATTCGAACCGAAACGGGTCTCCCCACCACCCCCTCAAGATGGCGTGTCTACCAGTTCCACCACCAGGGCGCCTGATCTTAACGCGCGCCCCGCGCCATAAGGCCAACGCGGGACGAACAGCTATTTTACAAAAAAACAGGCCGCCGTCCACGAAAAAAGTTTTTGCCCCCCGTCCGCGCGCCCAAAACCGCAGGATCCGCGCGGCAAACAAAAATGTTGACAGTGGCTCGTAAAATCCGTAAACTCCGCTTAAGTTCATAAAAAAATCATCGTCGCAATTTCCGCGGAGCTTGAAACGGTTGAAGCGGGCCTTATTCCTTTTCCTGTCCATCGTGGCGCTTGGCGCGCTCTATGGCGGCACGGCCTCAGCCACAGCCATCATTCCGGACGGGAACAACTCGCTTGGCGACATAATCTGCGGATTTCATAGCGAGCCCAAATCAGCTCCGGCCCAGTCCGGCGCGGCGCTTGACGGCGCCCTGTCCGGTGAATTAGGGGCCGGCCTGGCTTCATTGCAGCACGGCCAAATGGCCGCCAAGTGCCACACCGGCAAAAATGCGGCGTTCCACGCCTCGTCCGGATGCTGCCTTAAGAACTGCGGAGGGCTGGCCGCCGCCGCCGGACATGACATGACAGACTCTCATTTCCTCGCCGAGGCCGAAGCCCTCCCCAAGACGCCCGGCCACGCGGGGATTTTCGCCCAGTGCCAGATTGTCAACAAAGGCCGTTTAGACGGTCCCAATCCAAGACCACCATCCATCTGACCTTTTCCTGTTCGCCAGCTTGCCGCTGAGGGAGGATTGTCCTCCACCAACAGCATGCCCGGCTGGCGCTCCACTTTGCTTTCCTTTTAACTGATTTAAACATTTTTCGCGCCCTTGCCTCGGCAAGTTTGAAAAAGGCGCGTGTTTTACAGGGGGTTTGGGTTTATGTCTAACGTGTTCGCCGCCGTCATGGCGGTCTTTATATGGCCTTTCAGTGTCGTTTACCGCAAGTTAAAGCCGGCCATCGCTCCGGTCATTATGCTTGTGTCCGCAATCGCGTTAAGCTCCTGCGGTTCGTCCGGCTCGTCAACTCCGGCCGATTCGGACACCCTGAAATCAACATCGTCGTACCGGGTGGAGCTGGTGACGCCGGATATGGGCCTGACCAACGGCAAGGCGCGGTTCCAGCTTAAAATCACGGACAAGTCATCCGGGCTCCCCGTGACGGGCCTGGCTTCCGCTGTGACGCTCAATCCTGTGATGGAGATGTCCACAATGTCCCACGGAACTGCCGTTCCGCCGGACGCCGTGCAGGAAAGTTCGACTGCCGGCACGTATGACTGCACTGTCTATTTTGTCATGGCCAGCGTGGACGCCTCCGGTATGTCCATGGGAACATGGAACCTGAACGTGGCAGTCAACGGCGAGGAGGTGACCTTCACCCCCGCCGTGCAGATGTACATGGGGACGGACACCCAGCGCATAATCCTGCGCAGCAACGACGACATGACGATGGGAACGGACGGGACAATGTCCGCCCGCTGGTACCACGTTTACAACGCGGGCCTGGTCCCCGGCGAAACGCATGGCAGCGCCTTCACAGTCTATATCGCCGCGCAGGAGGAAGGGCTGATGCATTTCCCCGCCATCACAGCCGGGACGCAGCTTTTGGGCATGGACGGCGCCGTCCAGAAGACCATAGACAGCCTTCTGGTGGAGATATCCGCCGACGGGGCTGAATGGGATCCGATGACCTGCTCGTCCAACGGGCAGTGCGAAGGGCACATGCATCACGCATATTCCGCCGGAGAACAGGCCACTGCGTACATACGGGTGACCATCAACGGCGTGACGTACACCACCGACGGCGGGGCGGCAAACAACTCCTCCGATCCTGCGTCCAACAACGCCAACGCGGTCTTCACGGCCACGATGGCTGGAAGCGGAATGTAAATGAGCCTGTCTCCTTTCTCTTTCATTTCCTTAATCGGAGCGGCGGCCTTGCTGATCGGGGCCGCCGCCCCCGATGGGGCGTGGGCGGCGTCATGCTGCGGAGGCGGGGGCGCGTCTTCACTGGTGCTGCCCAAGTTTTCGCAGGGGATGTTCGACGTCTCTTTGGACGTGGAGAAATACGACGGCTACTGGAACTCGGACGGCAAATACATGTCCGACCCGCCCGGTTCCGCCCTTGGCCAGTACAGGCTCAACCTGGGGGGCGCCATGAGGCTTTCGGACAACTGGCAGGCCTCGGTTTCGCTTCCGCTTGCGTGGAACGACAACAAATATTCGGCCGTAAATTCGCAGACCCGGGGCATGGGCGACATGGCCCTTGGCGTCTGGTATGAAGCGTTCGACAACATCATGTGCGCATGGAAAGTGCGGGAGCTTGCGGATTTGAGGCCAGCGGTATATCTCGGGGCGGCGCTCACCGTCCCCACCGGCGTGTCGCAGTTTGACGACGTGCAAAGCAGCTTCGACGTCACCGGGCGCGGGTTCTGGCGGCTGGACGGGAACCTGCTTGTGGAAAAGACCATTTTCCCATGGAGCGTCTCCTTCCAATACTCATACGGAGTTTATTTCGAAAGGCCCGTCAACAAAGAATACGGGGAGTACATAAAGCCATATCACAAAAAACCGGGCGGCAGGCGTTCAATCTCCCTCTCCGGCGGATACACCCATTTCATGCAGGACATGAATTCGCTGACAATCGGCGCCGCAGTGGCCGACTTGGCTGAAAACAAGGGGGCCATCGACGGGGGGAGCGATCCCGCCTCCGGGATGAAAAAGCAATCGGTGACCGGATCGCTGGCCTGGGCGAACCCGGAGCGCGAATGGGTGGTGAAGATGAGCGTCAACCACACTTTCAAGCAGGACAATTATGGGGAGAACTTCCCGGCCACGGACATTTTCACGATAGGTATAAGCCATGTCATTCGTTAAGCGGGCCATCGGCCTGTTATGCGCGGCGGCAATAAGCTCCTGCGGAGGGACCTATGACGACCTGCGCCCGTCGGGGGAAGACTTGCGCCCACAGGCCAGCTCCGGAGAGGCCTCCGCAACTTCCAAAGCGGCGGATTTCACCCTTTCGGACACGTTGGGGCGCAGCGTGAACCTTTATGAGACCCTGGCGACGGGCAAGGGCGTGGTCCTGTATTTCACCATGTGGTGCCCGATATGCGCCGCCCACATGGACCATATGCTAAACAACGTGACGCCCCTTTTCCCCGATATCAGGTTTTTCCTTGTTGATTACGTGTCCGGGACTGTCCAGGGAGCCAGGGGCGAGGAAGTGTCCAACGGATATTCCGGGACTGCGTTCACCACGCTGGTGGATTCCAATGGAGCCTTGCTTGGGTCGTACGGAGCCACGATGGGGACAACGGTGGTGATCGCTTCCGATGGGGAAATCGTGATGAATGAGGATTACAAGGATGGAAAGGCCCTGACGGCGGCGCTGGAGGGGCTTCAATGAAAAGAGTGAGCCTTCTGATGGCGCTGGCGATTGCCGCCGCTTTGACCGCAGCCGCCTATGGACAGGCCGGGGACAAACCTGGCGCTGGCGAGACACTGTTCAAGGAGCGGTGCGCCGTCTGCCACGCCCTTCCATATCCGCAGGCGCTAAGCCGGGCTCAATGGGAGGTGGCGCTAAAAACCATGAACAAGAGGCTTGCCCGGAAAGGGATGGCCACATTGACCGAGGAGGAGACGGCCACATTGAAAAGTTACTTTATGTCCATGCAGGGGAAATAGCATGCGCCTATTTACATGATCCTTCCTCCCCTCATCGGGGGGCGGTTCCCCCACAACCGCCCCCCTTCTTTTTTGCGTGATATCTTATACCTTACAACCTATTTTGAGGAGGCAATATGAACAGGAGAGAGTTGATTATCGGGGCTGGGGCAATGGCCGTGGCGGCTGTTTCCGGCACGGCTTTCGCCGCCGACGAACATCAGCACCACCATGCGTCCGGCGGCGGAGCGTATGACAAGCTGATATCCGAAGCGGTGGAATGTATGAAACGCGGCGAACTGTGCCTGCATCATTGTTTTACATCGTTCGCCGCTGGCGACACCGCGCTAGCCGCCTGCGCAAGCTCCGTCAACGACATGCTGGCGTTCTGCGCGGCCACGGTGAAGATCGCCGCCAACGAGAGCAAATATGCAAAGGAGGCCGTGGCCACTTGCATGAAGATATGCCAGGACTGCGAAAACGAATGCAGGAAACACGAAAAGAAGCACGCCACATGCAAAGATTGCGCGGACTCCTGCGCCAAATGCGTGGCCGAATGCAAGAATATCCTCGCGGCGGCCTGAAACTCACCATCATTTCATTGCGGGGGCGGCCCTTTTTTATGTGGCCGTCCCCTTTCTTTTATTGACGCGCAACGCCAAAACTGATACAAATTCAGCTATTAATAAGAATTTTCCACCTTGTTAGGGGACGTAGATATGAAAAGACTGGCACAAGCTTTGATAGCGGCTATTTTTATGGCCACACCGAATATGGCCGCGGCATCCGGCTTCCGCATCCCGGAAGTGGACAACGCCGGCACGGCGATGGGGCAGGCAGTGTCCGCCTCCGTGACCGACGCCGCCAGCGTTTATCACAATCCGGCGGCCATGATAGAGGTGCCAAACTACGCCGTCAAAGCGGGCGTTCAGTTCATCGATCCTGTGTCTGAATTCACGTCGGCGGACGCCGAATACGCGGGGCAGAACCGGACGGAAAAAACGTCCAACACCACTTTCGCCGTGCCGAGCCTTTACCTGGTCAGGAGCTTCGCGGAATCTGGGCTGGCCGTGGGCTTTGGCGCTTTTTCCAATTTCGGGCTTGGAACATCGTGGTCGGACTACGGCCGGTTCCGTTATAACGCCACGGACACCACCCTTCGCACCACCACTTACAACCTCAACGTGGCCAAGAAATTTGGCGACAGGTTTTCCGCCGCCGTCGGTGTGGACATGATGACCTCCGACGCCCGGCTGGACGCGATGTATCCGTTCTACTACTTCGAGGCGGGCGCCGCGGACGGTTACAGGATCGTTAAAGGGACCGGAAACGGCTACGGCTTTAACGCCGCGGTGCTGTTCAAGCCTACGGGCAACATAAAGGCGTCCCTTACCTACAGGTCCAAGGTCAAGACAACGATCTCCGGCACGGCGGAAATCCTCAACTTCCCCGGAACCCTCGGGGCGCTTGTGGGCGGGGCCGGCGGCGACTATAACAGCGGGGCCGAGGTGGACATAAACTATCCGGACATCGCGGTGCTAGGCATATCCTGGCAGGCCAACGAAAAGCTGCTGGTGGAGGTTGACGTTGACTACACAGGGTGGTCCTCCTATGACAAGCTTGAGTTTAAGTTTTCCAAGCCGCTGACGCTGTCCAACGGCGTCTCCTTGCTCCCGGCCACTTCCACCCAGACCAAGGACTGGACCAATACCACGGCCATCCGCGTCGGCGCGGCGTACAAGATCACCCCGGCCACAACGTTGCGCGCCGGGTATGTCAACGACAAGTCCGCGGTGCCGGACGCGACCTTTGATCCCCGCACACCGGACTCCGACCGGAACATCGTTTCTTTCGGCTTCGGCTACAGGGCGGGGGACCGCTTCACGCTGGACGCCACTTACGCTTACCTGTGGACCGCTTCGCGCACGGTGAACAACACCGTGGGCAACGAGGTCGGCTCTTCGGTGGACGGCGATTACAAGTCCACCGCGAACATCTTCGGGCTCTCCATCGGTTACGACTTCTGACATTCGATTCGTTTGAACATGGCGGGGGGCCTTCACGGCTCCCCGCTTTTTTTATGGGCGGAGAAACATGATCGGCGTTTTGCTGACAAGCACATGCTGGTATGAAGGGATAGACAAGGAGACTTTCGCCGCCAGAGTGGAAGAGCTTGTCAAATGCATCACGACCCTGCGCGGCCACATCAGCCAGCCGTATGAACTCATCATTGCCGACAACTCCCCGGCAGGCAAAATGCCCTCCGAACAGATACTCGAATTGTGCCCCCCCGGCGCCATAATGCTTCGCCCGGCAAGCAATCCCGGGAAAAGCGTGGGAGAGGCCACGCTTGTGCGCGACGGGGTGCATTTATCCGCTTCCCGAGGCCATAAATGGCTATTAAAACTCACAGGCAGGTATTTTATTTTCGGCGGCTGGAGCCTGGACAGCACGATAGAAATGCTCGAAAAACGCCGCAAAAACCTTTATGTCCATCTGACTGGCGCTCCTTTGAATAAAATCCCGTGGGCTAAGGGGCACCCATTGCTGGAAAAGGAAGGGCAGGCGGAAGCCCTGCTTACCCATGTGGCGACACAGGTGTTCATCGCCAGGCCGGATTATCTGGTCAATTCCGGCGCGCTTTCAAATGATTTCCTTTACAGGGAAAACCGATGGGTGAATTATGAGCAGCTTTTCTGGCATGCCATAAGGAACCTCGATTTCCTGCACTGGCCCGATCCTCCCGTGGACGGATATGAAGCGAACAAGTCCACGGGGATCACCATCCAGCGGAGGCTTGCGTTATTGCGCAACAACGTCTATGAGACCACGGAGAATTACGGCCAACTTGCGCACGTGGACATATCATCGCTGCTGTGAAGCGTTCTCCAGCCTTTCTTGAATCCAGTTTATCGTCCGCTCAGGCGCGCCTTGGGCCTCAAGGGCGTTTCCATGCCCGGCGCCTTTCGCCACCAGAAAATATTTGGGCCCGGCCGCCATTTCGTAAAACGCCTGGCCGTGCGAAAATGGGATAATCGTGTCGGCCGTCCCGTGGATGAAAAGCTTTGGGGTGGCAAGCCGGCCGGCTATGGCGCCATTGTCCATGGCGTCGGTCACCAGCGCCGCCGGGATCCATGGGAATATTTCGGTGGCGAAAGTTCGAAGCGAGATAAAAGAAGACTCCACCACCACCCCCGCCACAGCCGGATATTTCTCCGCCACAGCCAGCGCCGCCGCTCCGCCAAGTGAAAAGCCCCACAGCACAATTCTGTCCAGCGGGACTTTATGTTTTACGTGGAGCCACTCCAACGCCGCCACCGCGTCCTGGGCCACTCCCTCAATAGACGGCGTCCCTTCGCTGATCCCGTATCCGCGATAGTCCACAAGAAGTATATTGGCCTTCAACGGCGCCAACGCCTTTGCGAACCCAACCCTGTGCGAGACGTTTTCCGCGTTGCCGTGGAAGAACACCACATACCCGGCGGCCTCCTTTTTCGGCAACAGCCAGCCGTGAATCCTGAATCGTCCCGACTCCATGGTCACATCCCGGTATTCCATCTCCATCATGGAGGGATTTATCTGCAGGCCGCCGGGGGGATGGAAAAGATACACAGGCTCCATTATCCTGATATAACCCCGCAGGGAGACGAGTGCGAGAGCTAAAATCAGCGCCGCAAGAAGAAGATTTTTTGGACGCGAAGTCATATATTATCCATTGGATGGCCCGGACTGGCAGTATAACCGAACCTGGAAGGGGGATGTGATGAAGATGATGAAAGCGGTATTGGCGGACGGACCCGGCGGGCCGGAGGTATTGCGGCTTGCGGAAGTTGCAAGGCCTCAGGCGGGACCGGGGGAGATCGTGGTGTCGGTCAAGGCGTGCGCCCTGAATCCGGTGGACTATAAAATCAGGGCCGGCTATCTTTCCGCCCGCAGGACATATCCGGCGATTTATGGATATGACGTCTCCGGAGTCGTGGATGAAACGGGCGCAGGAGTCTCCGAATTCGCCCCCGGAGATGAAGTGTTCTATTGCGCGGAGCTTTTCGGGCAAGGGGCGTATGCGCAATTTCACGCCGTACGGACGGACATCGTCCATAAAAAACCGGCAAACCTGACCCATGTTCAGGCGGCGGCCATTCCGCTTGCCGGGATGGCGGCATGGCAAGGGCTTTTCAAGCAGGCGCGTCTTGCCATGGGGGAGACCATTCTTATATATGGAGCCGCCGGAGGGGTTGGATCCCTTGCGGTCCAGATGGCTTCGTGGGCTGGCGCCAGGGTGATCGGGGTCTGCTCCACCGCTAACTTTGAATATTTGAAAAGTCTCGGGGCGGACCACATCGTTGACTATACAAAAGGGAGTGTGGCCGAAAGGATTCACCAGATCACCAATGGCGAGGGAGTTGAGGTGGTTTTAGAAACGGTGGGGGATGATTGCCTAATAGAAAGCTTTGAGATAATAAAGCAATTCGGGCGGATAGTATTCCTGAACGCCATAACATCAAACAAGCCACTTTCCGCCTTGAATCCCGCCAAGCTTAAAAACGCGGCCATTTTCTGCGAGCTGGAGCGCCCCGCAAAGGAGACCCTGTCCGCTATTTACACCCTCGTAACACGCGGATTTATAAAGCCGCAGGTGGACCAAGTGATAAGCCTTGGGCAAGTGGCTGAAGGTCATAGGAGGCTGGAGGGGCGGCATGGCCGCGGAAAGATTGTAATAGACCTCTCCATTTAACTGGCGCGTCCAAAGTATAGCTCCGGAATTTCCGTTTTAGAATCCCCAAGCTTTTATCATTGTTTATCAATGCATTACCTTTCAACAGCAGCAAATATGCGCAACTTTTTGAATCCTTCACATTTAACAGACATCTAACTTAACATTATAAAGTTAACTTTCTAGAGGGTAGTGGGACATGGATCAAAGCAAAGCCGGTCAACATTTCGTTGTCATAATTCTCAGTTTATCCGTCCTTTTGATGATTATCTTCTCTGCCATTTTCTACGCGGGGGTTTTTTACGACAACTGGTACAGCGCGGACTATATGCTTGTGGTCGCGGCGACAATCGTGCTGTTCTCGGACCTGACTTACGCCTGCATCGGGGCGGGCTACCTGATAATCAACCGCGCTTACCCGGTTTCAAAGTCCAATATAATACTCGCCTTTGCGGCCATCCCGCTCCAGACCCTGCCTTCGTTAAAGCAGATGTATGAGCCGGTCATCGGCCCGGTGTCTGACATGTCGGCGGCCTGGGCGGGGCTTGCGGTCTCCGCGGTCCTGCTGGCATGGTGCCTGGCCGAAACCGTAAAACTCATCAAGACTTATCCGGGACATTTTGTCCCCAGCGAAGCCACCAGGTAGATCCCTCCCCCTGTGGTTATCGGGCCGGCGCGGAAACCCCACCCGCGCCGGCATTTTTATTTTGTGAAGGCCGTAAGGTAAGCTAGAACCTGTATCCCACCTGGCCGTACATGGTGGTGGTGTTGAAGTTGTCGGCGTAGCGGGTGGAATATATCGAGTTGATGTCCAGGTATTTCTCCGACGAGTATTGCCAGGACAGCACGGCGTAGATGTTCCTGGTGAACGCGTAGTCCATGTTCAATTCATACACCATCTGGTCCAGGCCGCCCATCTGCCCATCCTGCGTGTTCTTCATCCAGGTGACGGCCGCGTCGGCGTTGAATTTTTCGAAAAGCGTCACGCCAATCGACGCGTACACAGCCTGTACCTTGGACGTAAAATAGTCCAGGTCGGAATAACGTATGTCCCACCTGGTGTCGAAAATGAAATTGGTGTCCCGCAGACCCACGTAACTCTGCGGGGCGGATTTCCCGTCGGCCTCGCGATAGCGGTAGTCCGTTCCGGCGTAAAGGCTCAGCGTCTTCCATATCCCCGTCTCGCCCCGAAGCCGGGCGACGCGGTATTTGTCCTCCAGAAGCTCCACCTTCCACTCGGTGTGCGACGCTTCCCGGTTTATCGCCCGGAACTCGTTATATGTGGCGCTGAGTACAAAGGCCTTGGAGACTCTCCAGTTAAGTTGCGCCAGGGCGTTTGTCATGTCCCACCCTTTGGTCACGATCTTGCTTGATCCGTCCGCCTCTTCGTCCACATTGTCCATGTCCACGCTGGCCTGGAAATGGAAACCCTCCATCGCCGGCATGAAATAAATGAAGGCGTTGGCCCGCTCCCTGTCCTTGTTCCCCTTGTAGGTGTCGTAGGCGTAGCCGCCGGAGGCGCCGAACTCGTCCGTCCGGGTGAAGATGTATCCGCCATAGGCGTTGTAGTCCGTATTGAAGCTGTCATGGTATGGGTCCGGCCGCGCGCCGCCGAAAAGGCCGAAGCCGTTCTTGTTGTTGAGCCATATCTTGGCGTTCACTCCGTCCACCATCTCGCTGACGAATTCCTCGACGAACGAACGGCCGATGGTGATGTCGGCGAAATCGGCCAGTTTCCTGTATTTGAGGTTGGCCATTATCACCCGGCCCCCGGGGATGCCGTCGTTATAGTCGTTGTTGGAGAAACGGGCCGCCCCGTCCAGGTTGAACGAAAGCTTGTCCTCGCCGAGCAGACCTTCCTGGATGTAACGGTAATAAAGGGTGGTGGCGCTAAAGCTCTGGGTGTCCAGTGTGTCGCTTATGTTGATGGAGCTTATGGCCATGCGGCCGTGGGGCTCCGTGTCAACGGCGCGGGACACACCCGGGACGAACAGCGCCACTATGGCGAAAAGGGCCGCTGTTTTATATATGTGCCTTCTCATCGTTTCGGCAGAATCCATGTGAACTGCGTGTGGCAGCGCTTGCAGTTTGTGTCGTTCGAGGGATTGTAAATGGTGTGCAGCGCCGTGGCCGTGGCGCTGAACATGTCCTTGGCGTGGCAGGCCACGCAGTCGCTGGGCCGCCCCCTGTAAACACGACCCTGATGGCACCTGTTGCAGTCAAGATAGCGGTGGGCGCCTTCAAGCCGGAACCCTGTCAGGTTGTGGCGGAACTTGTGCGGCTCCCAGCTTCTCATGGAGTGGCAATCGTTGCAAAGCCTCCCCATCTGGTTTAGATGCGGGTCCGTGTGGCACTGCTGGCAGTCCGGCCCAAGCCCGGTGAAGTCCCCCTTCATCTTGGTGTGGCAGTCCTCGCACTGCAGCTGTGCGTGGGTCTCGGTCAGCGGGAAACCCGTCCTTTCGTGGGCCACAACCTTCGGATGCCAGTTGGCCGTGGTATGGCACTCTTCGCAGGCCGGGCCCAGCTTGCCTTTATGC
Source organism: Nitrospinota bacterium (assembly GCA_016235255.1). NCBI lineage: Bacteria > Pseudomonadati > Nitrospinota > Nitrospinota bacterium. The sequence continues at coordinate 123,110 of JACRLM010000031.1, forward strand.
TTGTCGTCTTTCTTGTGGCAGGCGTTGCAGTCCATCGGGACCGGCTTCCATACCTTGTTCTTATGGCAGCTGTCGCACTTGGCCGGCTTGTGCTTGCCTGTGAGCGGATATCGCGTGGATGTGGAATGGTTGAACTTGGCTGTCATGTCCTTCCAGTCCGCCGTCACGTGGCAGGTCTCGCATTTTCTCGGCTCGAAAAGCTTCTTGTGCGGGTCGGCGTGGCACCCGGAGGCCGAGCATGTGTCATAGGCCATCGGCCTGTAATGGACCAGCGGCAGGCTTTTCCCTTCGTATGTTAAAACGCGCGACGCGTCCGTTTTGTGGCACTTGGCGCACTTTACGTCCTTGTGCTTGCCGTCGAGCCTGTATCCCCTGTATGCCGTGCTGTCGTGGCTGAATGCCGCGGGCTTCCATTCCTTCATCAAATGGCAGTCGCCGCAGTTGGCCGCGTCAAACTGGCGGCCGTGGATGGCGCCGCGCTTCTCGCTGTCGTGGCAATTGGCGGTGGCGCAACGCTTGGTGTCAATAGGCCTGAACACCTGCATGCCTGCGCCGTCTTTATAATGGCAATCCTGGCACTTGACCTTGGCGTGCGCCCCTTCGAGCTTATAGCCTTTGTAAGAGGAACTCTCGTGCTTGAACAGGCCTGGCTTCCAGCCGGATTCATCATGGCACTCGTCGCACCGCCTGTCCTTGAACTGGACGCCGTGGACAGCCCCGCGCTTGGGCGTGTCGTGGCACCACTGGTTGTCGCACCGCGATGTGTTTATGGGCTTGTACAACACCCGCACATGGCCGGCCTTGTATTTGACGGTCTCCGCCGTCTGCCTGTGGCAGGTTGCGCACTCTGCCTTGGCGTGTTTTCCCTTCAGCTTAAAGCCCTTATAGGCTGCGCTTTCATGCTTGAACAGCAGGCTCTTCCAGCCGGCCTCCGTGTGGCACTCCTCGCACTTTCTTCCCTTGAACTGGTCGCCATGCACAAGCCCCCTAGCCGCCACGTCGTGGCATCCTTCCGCCTGGCAACTGTCGAACCTGGCGACCTTATAGCTCCCCTTGGCGCCCGCCGGATGGCAGACCTCGCACCTTTGCTCAAGGTGCTTCCCGCGCAACGGATAGCGTGTCTTGTCATGGTTGAACCGCACCTTCTTCCAGTCCGAAGCGCCATGGCAGTTTTCGCACTTGTCTCCAAGGGCGCCCTTGTGCACATCTTCTTTCTTATGGCAGGTTACGCACCTTTCATATCCGGCCGCCCTGAACACCGCCTCGCCGGGGGTGCGTTTCGGGTGGCACTTCTCGCAGGTGACCCGCGCGTGCTTGCCCTCAAGCGGATACTTCGTCTGCTTGTCGTGGTCGAGCTTTACGTCCATCCCCTTCCACGAACGGAAGTTGATGTGGCAGTCCGCGCACTTGTCCCCAAGGGTCTTGATGTGGACGTCCTTGTGGCAGGAGACGCAGTCCCTTCCCGCCCCGAGATATGTGACCGATCCGCGTTCCGTCTTCTTCTTATGGCACTTTTCGCAATCGGTTATCTTGTGTTTTTCGGTGAGCGGATACCCGGTCTGATCGTGGTTGAAAAAGTCCCTTTTCCCCTTCTCCCACTGGATCATGTATAGCTGGCGGCCCTTGTGGTCTGGATGGCAGTCCTTGCACTTTTTCGACCGGACGGTGGAATGGGCGTGATACCCCCCTTCCCTGGGCGGGACGGGCAGCTTTATTTCCTTGTGGCAGTCCAGGCATTTGTCTTCGTTGACGCCGCCGGTCAGGTCATGGCAATCAATGCACTTTTTGATGCTGTCCAGTTCGGTGTGGGATTTGGCCAGGTCCCCCGGGGAGATCAGCCGCCCCACACCCAGCGACTGGGCGAACGCAGGCGACGCCATGGCGGCCACGGCCAAAGCCATGAACAACGTCCTTGCGGCGGATTTTATGGATAGACCGGCCACTTTAATACACCCTCTAGCAAACAACTCAACTTCCGGCGGCCATGCAGGCCAGCCTGCGCCCTATCTCGCATTGCAAGGCCGGGCGCTTTTTATTATCCGTTGATTCCGGCGCCCCAAACCTTTACCATTGCGGCTGTATTTAAACTTGTTTGACCACTTGAACGCAACAACTTTTTCGCATCAGCAGCAGCCGGGGGACTTCACCTCCGCCCGGGCCGCGGGCCAGCTTTTGATCTTGGGCTTTGACGGGACGAAATACACCCCCGCCATGGGCTCATGGTTCAAGGAATTCAAGCCGGGCGGGGTGATCCTTTTCGCAAGGAACATGGAGGAGCCGGGCCAGATCAAGCGGCTTGTTTCCGACATCGTAAAGCTCTCCGAAGACGTCACCGGCATGATTCCGTTCGTGTGCGTGGACCAGGAGGGGGGGCGGGTTTCGCGCCTGCCGGTAAAGCATTACCCGGAATTCCCCACCGCCCGCGCGCTTGCGATGGACGGAAGCGAAGAGCGCGTCCGGGAAAATTACAGGGAAATAGGCAATATCCTTCACGGCCTGGGATTCAACGTGGACTTCGCCCCGGTGGCCGACCTGGACACGAATCCGGGCAATCCAATCATCGGCGACAGGTCTTTCGGGTCCGACCCGGACAAAGTCTCCCGTTTTGTGGCCGCATCCATACGGGGGCTCAAGGACGCCGGAATCCTCTCCTGCGCAAAGCATTTCCCCGGCCATGGAGACACAAGCCTGGACAGCCATCTGGACCTGCCGGAGGATCAAAGACCGGCCCAAAGGTTTTACGACGCGGAGCTTGCCCCCTTTGCCGCCGCGGCGGCGGAAGGTGTGGACTTTTTCATGACCGCCCATGTGGTCTATCCCGCTTTTGATCCCCGCAATCCGGCCACGCTGTCCGAAATAATAATCCAGGGCATCGCAAGGGACAGGATAGGTTATGATGGCATTATCGCCGGGGACGACATGGACATGAAGGCGATCGCGGGAAGATGGGGAGACGGGCAGGCGGCCCGGATGGCGCTGCAGGCGGGCGTGGACATGCTGCTCGTATGCCACGAGACCCCCAGGAGGCGGACCGTCTTTAACGCCGTCCTTGAAGCGGTGGAGTCCGGACTGGTTGACGGCCCCAAGGTCCATGAGCGGCTGGAACGGATAATCAAGGCAAAGAACAAAATATTGAGTATTGGAGGGAATAATGCTTAAGAGAAGCGCTATTGCGTTCATTACCATGTTGCTGTTGCTCGCCCCCGCCACGTTTGCCCCGGCCCGGGAGGGGAAAGGGAGACCGGAGCGCCTTATCGCCGGGGCATGGGTGAAGGTGAACCCGAGAGGTGGAGTGGACACCCTTGACTTCCACCCGGACGGCCGGTTTGAACTGATCCTGGAAAACGGCGCCGTCAAGGAGGTCTTCGGACATTACACCGCCACCAGGAGAAAGATAGTCATAAACGCCGACGGCGGCAGGAACCATTGCATGAAGACCGGCATATACACTTTTGATTTTGCCGGCCGGGAACTTCGCATATCCCGCCACGATGATCCTTGCCCGGGACGTGACCGGATATTGATTGGCGTCTGGAAACGGAGATAGGCCCTACGGCCTTTCCGTTCCCCATATGGCCGGCGGCCTGATCCCGTTCATCCGGGCGTAAATCCACGCCTGCCCCCGGTGATGGACGTTTTCTTCGTACATCCACCAGAGGAACTCCTCCACGGTGAGCTCCTGCCCGCCCCAGAAAGGGGTGACGCGCGCTTTGGCGAAATCTTCCGGCTTTGATTTGAGAAAGCTCACAAGCTCCGCCCATACCCTGCGGACCATTGCGGCCCTTTCTTTTGGCGTTTCAGGCTGCAAAGCGGGATCGCGGTACGCTCCGGGAAAATCCACCGGCTCCCCTTTGACGCACTGCATGAACAATATCCGGTGAATGGCGTTATGGCTGAGCAGATGCATCCAGGGCAGCGCTTTTTCGCAAGGCTTCCAGTGGGCTTTGTCCTCCGGAACCTGCTCGAGCGCCAACGCCATGTGTTCCACAACTATCCCGGCCCTGTCGTAATAAATATCCAGCGCTCCCATGGCCCCTCCGCTTAGATCATGTTTTTTGTGATCGGAAACAGCCGCAAATTGTATGGTATTATAAGCCCAAACTTGGGGAATGGCTGGCATGTTTAAACAGTTGATCCTGAAGATATGAGACTGCTCACAAGGTCTGATTTCGACGGCCTGGCCTGCGCTGTGCTGTTAAAAGAGCTCGGCCTTATAGACGATTACAAGTTCGTCCACCCAAAAGACATTCAGGACGGCCTGGTGGAAGTCACCGAAAATGACGTCCTGACCAACATCCCATACGTCCCCGGCTGCGGAATGTGGTTTGACCATCACGCAAGCGAGAACGAACGCCTGCCGGACAAAGGAACCTTCAAGGGGGACTGGCGCGAAACAGACTCCGCGGCACGGGTCATCTTCGACTACTTCGGCGGCAAACAGGCATTCGGAAAACTATCCGTGATGATGGACGCGGTGGACAAGGCCGACGCCGGCCGCTTCACCCGGGACGAGATCATGAATCCGTCTGGCTGGGTGCTCCTCTCTTTTATCATGGATCCGCGGACGGGCCTTGGGCGTTTCCGGGACTACAAGATCAGCAACTACGACCTGATGATGAAAATGATCGGCCTTTGCCGGTCGAAAACGGCGGAAGAAATCCTGGACGACTCCGACGTGCAGGAGCGCGTGGTGCGATATTACACTCAGGACAAGCTTTTCCGCGACATGCTAGAAGGCCATACGAAGACCGACGGCAACGTGATCATAAGCGACATGCGCGGCGTGGGCGAAATCCAGCCCGGGAACAGGTTCATGATCTATGCGCTGTTTCCCGAGCAGAACATCTCCATATGGCTCATAGACGGCAGGCAGAAGCAGAACGCGGTGTTCGCGGTTGGGCATTCCATCGTCAACCGCACCTCCAGGACCAACGTTGGAAGCCTGATGCTAAAATACGGCGGCGGCGGCCATCTTCGGGTGGGCACCTGCCAGGTGGCGTATGACACGGCGGACAGAGTGCTTGCCGAGCTTGTGAATCAGATGAAAAAAGACGGATGATATAATAACTTTGGAATGACGGCATCGTGACCAAGCGCAAATTATTGCTCAAGATATTAAATAATCAGCGCAATGTCAGGTTTAAGGAATTGAGTCAATTGGCGATGGCATTCGGCTTTATACTCGTCAGGATCAAGGGAAGCCATCACATATTCGCTCATCCGGCGGTAAATGAGTTGGTAAACTTGCAGGATGTGGATGGAAGCGCAAAACCATATCAAGTCCGGCAGTTTCTTAAACTGGCCGAAAAATACAATTTAAGGCTGGAGGAGAAGGAAGCGTGACAGACTATCATATAAATATTCTTTACAGCGATGAAGATGGCGGGTATATCGCGGACATTCCTGATCTTCCCCATTGCTCGGCGTTTGGCGCCACCCCCCAGGAAGCCTTGCGTGAGGTTCAATTGGCCAAAGAAGCGTGGTTGGAAGCGGCAAAGGCCGAGGGGAAACCCATTCCCGCTCCTAAATACCGCCCTCTTATCTATCAAACGGCATGATTGGTTTTATGCGCAAAAGAGGACTTTGCCAGCTCTGCAAACTTGACCATCCATTTTTCAGGAATTGACGATATGAAATTATTTATAACGCTGTTGGCGGTGTCCGCCATTATCGCAGGCTCGGCCATTTCTTTCGCGGCCGGAACTGCGGACGAAGGGAAAGTCCTTTATTCGGCGCAAAAATATAATTGCGCGAAATGCCACGGCCCGACCGGCGCGGAAGGTGGCATGGGGCCTTCGTTCAAAGGCGTGGGCAAAAAATACGACAAAACAAAACTCATGGAGCGCGCCGCGCACAACTGCCCTCCCACCGGCGTGTGCAGCCCGAAGGACCTTGGCGCCATCGTTGACTACCTGCGGACGCTGTAGTCGCCTTATAAGTCCCGCGCAGGCAGGTTTGGCAAGATGATCGGCAGGTTATATTCCCGGTTCGTGTTCCCGGTGATCGCAGATTACGCCCTTTCGCGCCCGCATATCGCCGAGCGCCGGAAAGCGGCCCTGGCCCAGGCAGCCGGAAGGATACTTGAAATAGGCTTCGGCAGCGGACTAAACCTTGCCCATTACCCGCCCGGCGTCCGCAAAATCTCCACCGTCGAACCCAATGCTGGCATGACAAAACTTGCCCGCAAAAGGATCGCCGCATCCGGAATGGAAATAGAAATACATCATTCCACCGGCGCCGCGATCCCCTATGGGGAAGGGGAGTTTGACAGCGTTGTGTGCACATGGACCCTTTGCAGCGTGGACGATCTGGCGGGGGTGATGGGTGAAGTGGGGAGGGTGCTAAAGCCGGGCGGCCGGTTCCTTTTTCTGGAGCATGGCGCTTCCGGCAATCCAAAAACAAAGAAGTGGCAAGACAGGCTCACTCCCATAAACCGCATCATCGCCGACGGCTGCCATTTGAACCGCGACATCCCGGCGATAGTGGAAAGCGGCGGCCTTAAAATCGTGCGGCTGGAAAAATCAACGCTGGAGAACGCGCCGTCGGTGATGGGGAACATTTACATGGGAGTGGCGGAGAAGGAAAAATAATCGCCTGGATTAAATTTTCATGGCGGAGAAGTCTTTCCTGAATGTTGCCCTGCCCTTATGGTGAACGTCGTCCCTTTCCCCTCTTGCGATTCCACGCTAATTTGCCAGCCGTGATCTTCGATTATCGTTTTCACTATGGCCATGCCTAGCCCGGTCCCGTTGGCCTTGCCGTGGGTGAAAAGGGGCTCCCATATCTTTCGCAGGTTGTCTTTTGATATGCCCACGCCCGTGTCGTCCACGGTTATCACCGCCCCTTCCCCTTCGCGCACGGCCTTGATGGTGAGCGTCCCCCCCGCCGGCATCGCTTCCACGCCGTTGCGCACAAGGTTCACCAGGGCGCGGCGCACCTTACGCACGTCCATCGAAAGCTCGATGGCGCGGTCCGCCTCCAATTGAATGTCCACCCCGGAATGCTCCGTCCCCTTTAGCTGCTCCACCACCGATTCGAGCGCCGGGAAAAGCAGGTGCGGCTTTTTCAAAAGGTGGGAATGGCCCGTGCGCACGAAATCGAAGATATCCTCGATCAGGCCGTATATGTTATCGCTGGACTTTCTTACCATATCCCCCATCCGCGACACGGTCTCCTGCTGCATGCCGCCCCGCCGCAGAAGGTCGGCGCTTATGTTGAGCTGGTGGATGTCGTTCCGGATGTCGTGAAGGATGGACGAGGCCATCTTCCCCACCACCGAAAGTTTCTCCGCCCTCGAAAGCTCATCGCGCAGCCGGGCCGTCTCCAGCGCCGCGGCGATCTGGGAGGCGAGGGTCTCCAGCAGCTGCACGTCCCGCTGGGAGAAAAAGGCCGGCTGGTCGCTCTCCACGTTGAACACGCCTATGGTCCTGTCGTTATATTTCAATGGGACGCACAGCTCCGACCGGCAGTTTTCAACACCCTTTATGAAACGTGGATCGTTTAGCGTGTCGTCCACCAGGATTGTTTCGCCGGTTTTGGCCACCGCGCCGCTGATCCCTTCGCCCACATGGATCACGATGTCCGCCGCCTCTCTTGGAAAGCCGATCCCCTGCCGGGAAACAAGCTCTCCGTCGTTTAAAAGGCGGATAAGCGCATGGTCATACCCCAGCACGTCATGGGATATAAGCATCGCCATTTCAAGAATCTGCGTTTCGGAGCGGGAGGTGGTCAGGTATTGACCAAGGAAATTTACTTTCTGCAGTTTGTCGTCCATTTGTATTATTATAAATTAAAATCCTGAAAATTAGCTTACAATGACCGCTTTTTAACGTGATTATCCGGATTTTCTGACTATGGCGCCGCGTAAAACTGAACTGGACACCGACACCATCCATGAAACTCAAAGCAGGGAGCGTTTCGCACCTATGTATTGGGTGGTCATGCACAACGACCCTGTCACCACCATGGATTTCGTGGTGGAAATACTTATGAAGGTGTTCAGCTTGAGTTTTCATGTGGCCGAGGACCTGATGTACCGCATCCATTACACCGGCCTTGCGCGCATAGGGCTTATGCCGCTTGAAAGGGCCGAGTTCAAGGTGGAAACAGTGCATCGAGCCGCCAGGGCCAGCGGTTATCCCCTCACCTGCACCATCGAACCGGAAGACGTTTAAAAGTCACTCTTCCTCGTCATCAGAGCCGATCGGAAGGTCTTCATCGTTTGGCTGTGGCGGAACTTTGACAAGTTTCTCCCGGACTTTCAAAAACTCGGCCAGATGTTCCGGGTCGGTGGAAAAAGCGGGGGTGACGGAATGACGTCCCGTGTCCGGTTCCACAATGGCCCGCAGGCTTGAGGCCTGTCCGTAATTCTGCATCACGGCGCCAAATCCCTGTTTGAACACCGGGCATTCGTCGTTCGCGCAAATCCAGAGGAACGGCGCTCCCCATCCAAGCCCGTCGCCGAAACTCACCGGCGGGGTGGCGTGCTTTGTCATCAACTCGCCGCAATGCGGGCAAAAAGGGGGCTCTACTACCTTTATTCCATCCATCAAATCAGTATATCATCAGGCGAGCGGACTTCCATGCGGCACGCTGAAAGGAAACAGGTGAAAAATACGTCATCGGCCGGTTTTGAAGTGGTATATGAGGACAACCACTTGATCCTTGTCATAAAACCGTTCAACATCCCCACCCAGTCGGACAAAAGCGGCGACCCGGACCTTTTGACTATGGTAAAAAAGCGCCTGAAGGAAAAATACTCGAAACCGGGCGAGGTATTCCTTGGCATGGTCCACAGGCTCGACAGGCCCGTGGGGGGGCTTTGCCTTTTCGCAAAGACCTCGAAGGCCGCCTCGCGCCTTTCCGAGCAACTGCGCGAGCGCAAAATCCGCAAGGAATACGTTGCGGTGGTGATCGGGACGCCGAGGGAGAAAAGGGGATCGTTGACGCATTACCTTGCCAAGGACCGGGAGAAGAACCGGGTGAGCGCCTACAAAAATCCCAAGCCTGACGCGAAAAAAGCGGAGCTGGAATACGAGGTGACAAAATCGCAAGGAGGCCTGTGCCAGCTTCTGGTGAAACCGCGCACCGGACGGTCGCACCAGATCCGGGCCCAGCTTGCGGCGATAGGGCATCCGATAGTTGGCGACCTGAAATATGGCGCGAAAGAGCCGACGCAGGGGAAGAACATCCTGCTGTACGCCACCCGGCTGGAATTCATCCACCCCGTGACCAAAGAGGAAATGGAATTTGAGATAGAACCGCCAAAAGGATGGGGCGCATGAGCCTATAAAATAAACGAAGGTAAATTCAGTATCTTTTTCTCGGCGAACGTGACCAGCACATTGTACAAATACCTTGGTTTTATTGGTGCGTTCGGTGTGGCCATTAATATTTTAGTCAAACTTATTGAATGGTATGGGGGCTGTGGAATAGCTCAGTGTTTTTAAGACCTACATCTTGTCTCTCTCCAGCCATGCTTCTATGGCTTGGGCTCTTTCTTTTTTCGCTTGGATCTGCGGATCCCATTCCTTGACCTTGGCGATGTCGGATTTCTTTTTATTCTTTAAACTTACGATAACGCTTCGCTGGGCCAGTTCCCGCTCTTTTGGATCGTCGAATTTTACTTTGTCCAGCGGCTTGTCCAGTTTCCAGTCGTCGTCGCTCCCTCTTTTGGCCCCGGCGGAGGTCTGAATGGATTTCTTGGCGGTGATATTCGCCTTTTCCTTTTCTTTCTCGGCCTGTTTTTCGTGGTCATTCACATCGGTCTCCCCCACACCTCCCGCTTTTTCCTCCTCTTTCGCCTGTTTTTCAGGCTCCTTGGCGGCGCTTTCCATGGCCACCTGATCACCGGCGGGGGCGTTGTGTGAAAAAGCAAAGTATGCAACGCCGCCCACCATAAACATGGCGAACACCGGCGCCGCGATAAAAAGATATTTCCTGTACTTTAAAATCAAATCCTTCATGGCAAGACCGTCATATCATGTATGTATTATATCGGTGATTTGGACGCAAAACTGTCCCTGTGAATGACGTTTTTTAGGATTCATCGCGCAAAATCGTCTTTAAAGGAGGCAATAATGTCGCATCCGCAAACAAAGCCGTTTGCGGCCTTATTGAGCAATGGGCGCATAATCAACATGTTAGCTTGCGAGCGATATTTTTGTCTCATTGGTATCCGGCTTGCAATAAAAAATAGCAGGTTTGCTGATTAAATAACTTTACCGACTATTCCGATAAAGTAATCAAGAGCGAAACCACACAAGGAGGCGTGGCCATGGAAGACAAGAAGAATGAGAAGGAGCTTAAGGCGTTGACCAGGGCGATCATGGAAGTTTTGACTCACAATGAAGAAATCATGACGCTATTGCTGGACTTGAAGACCCGCAAGGTGATCGACTCCTCCACGCTGCTAGGTCTCGCTCTTAAAGTCAGCGATCTTGTGGAAGTTTCCGGCACGGCTTTTTCGCAGGAAGAGCTTGGCGTGCGCAAGGCGGGGCCAGACCCCCGCGCGGCCGAAGCGAAAAGCGACCAGCTTTTGGCTGTAAAGGAAAAAGCGGTGATAGACGGCCGTGAGCTTAGCACCAGGGAGACTGCGTTCCAGGAATGGACATCCGAGCAGTTCGATGAAAAGGCGTGGCTCAAGAAATCCGGCCTGATCTTTTAAACTAAAAGCTCCCGCTGGAAACAGCGGGGTCAAGCGTTGACCACGGCTTGTCCCTTGCGTAAAAGGATCCACCCCACCCCCCCAATAAAGGGTCTTTCGCGCAAGGGATGAGCCTTTTTTGACCCGATTCGCCCCCGGCTTTCACGCTCCCCTATTAATGAAGGCGACTTAAGAGTAAAATATGCCAACGATGCGCAAGGTTTTGGATTTTATCGTAAACCACTTTCTTCCCGTGCAGGCTTTAGCGGCATGGGAAGCATGGCCATATATACACGAAAGTGACTGACAATATAGCTCCAGTGTCCCGCTTCCCCCTGTCAAAGGTGGCCAAATGGCTTATCAGGGGGATCGCCGCGCTTTCGGTCCTGCTATTCCTGGCATTGGCGGCGGGCGCGGTCTATTTGAACCACTGGTTCAAATCGGGCGATGTACGAGGCGCGGTGGTCTATCTGCTGGGGGTGGTCACGGGGGGCGAAGTTGAAGTGGGCTCCATATCCGTCAACGAAAAAGGGAAAATAAGCGTCCACAAGCTTTCGGTCAAAAAACCCGGGGGCGGATTTCAGTTCACCGCCGACACGATAGAAGCCATGGTGGACCTGGATTCGCTATGGATGTGGAAGATAAACCTGCCGTCAGTCAATATCGAGCGCCCTCGCCTCGCCCTGCTTCCCGCTCCGGAGCCTGCCAAAGGGGCCACGCCCCCTCCGGCGGAACCTGTTGCGAGGGGTGGAGTGAATATTCCGAAGGTCAAGTCGCCGATATTCATAACGGTGAATGCGCTGGCGTTAAACGACCTGGCCATGGAGCGGGTGGACAAATCCGGATCGGTGTCCGTTTCAGGCGTCAATTTTTCAGGAAAAGGATCCATAGGCCCGGACGGAGGCGAAGGCTCTTTTTCCATCGTCAGCGCGGAAGACGCGCTGATAGTGAACAGGCGGTGGGGTTCGGAAGCGCGGATAATTCCGCAGATAGTGGCCGCCGCGTCGCTTGCCAAGTCCGGGGACATAGCCATCCGGGGGGATGTGGAATTCATTTCCGAGGGACGGCGCAAGAACGTCTCCATATCATCTCCCGTGCGCCTTAAGGCGTCCATGAAGGCTGAAGGAGAGATAAACGGCGTCCCCACGGGCCATGCGACGGCGTTCTTGAGCCTGGACAAGGAACAGCTTATGGACATTTCCGCCAGCGCCGAGGATGATGGCGGTAATTTTAAATATGAAATCAAGTCCAGGAAGATGAAGATCAACCTGGACAGCCTGTCCAAATTCGCCGCTCCTCCCGGAATATGGGCCAACGGCGTGATGGACGTCACCGAGTTTGACGCAAAAGGGACGGCGCCGGGAGACGGCAAGACACCCCCCGAGACGGTGATATCCGGCAAGACCCACGCCAGGCTCTATTTCGCTTCCATAAACGGCGTCACCATGCCGGAAGGTGGAAGCATGGATTTGACCCTGGATGAATTCAAGATATCCGGCAAAGGATACGCCGGCAAGGTGACGGGGGGGCTGTCCGTGCAGAAACTGGAATTCGAGGATACGGATTTAAAGGGAATCTTCGGAAAACTGGAGGCGGACATGTCCGGGACGACCCAGACGGCGTCGTCCGGGGTCGCCGCGGCCTCCTTGTTCATAGCGGACTCGGCTCATAAAGAGACGAAGTTCGCGGGGATGAACTTTACGCTTAAGGCGAAAGGCGACTTCCTTAATGGCGACATAGGCGACATCACGGCCACGGTGGCGTCGCAGGACGGGGTGTTTGGAAAGCTTTCCGGGGCTATCGGTAATTACGGGCTGGAATCGCTGGCGTCCAAGGTTTATTTCAGGGCTCCGATGGAACGGTTGAACGGATTATTGCCGTCTGGCGGCGAAAGCTATTATTTCACCAGCGGACAAATGGACGCTTCCGCCGAAATAGGCGGGAAGGCGGGCATGGATTTCAAGGAGCCCAGGATCACTTTCACCGGCGTCGTGAACCTTGGCGGCGTGGAGGGTGAGTTCGCCGGCCAGTCAGCGCATATGAGGCCTTCGTCTGGATATATAAATTTTAAAGGAAGGCTCAATCCCTTGCTGGCGGTCACCGACCTTGAGACCAACGCCAATATCAAATCGGCCGGAGTGGAGGCGGAAGACTCCTTCACGGCCACTCCGGTCAATTTCACCATGGCCCTGCGTTCGCCGGATCCGGTGAATGACAAGGTCTGGGTGAAATTCCTTTTAAACTCCGACAGGTTCTCCACAGGTAAAAGGGGCAAGGAGTTTCCCGCTTACACCCAGGTGGAAGCCATATCCGACCCCGTGCTCAATAAATATGTCATAAAGAGCGCCTTGGCGCGGATTGGCTCCTCTTCGATGAGGGCGCAGGGATGGCTCGACAGCAAAGGGATGAATTTCAAGGGGGACTTGGGCGCGGAGGACATTGATCTTAAAACGGTGTTCCGCCTGATTCCCGCGGCGTCCAGAAAAGACCTCGGCCTGCAACAGATGGAGGGGCAGCTTAAGTTCGCGGCTCTATGGGAAGGCAAGCTTCCTGGCTCCATGGAGGACTTTAAATGGCCGCCCCCCTTCGATTTCAGCGGTGACATAAAGCTGACCGATGGCGCGATCAACTTAAAGCCGATGGGAATCATCGCCGAAGGGGCGTCCGCCACCCTGGCCGCCGGGGCTGGGCGCAACGGGGCGAAACTGGCCGGGACCATCCGCGCAAAGAAGTTTGTGGACAAGGCAATTTTCGGCGGCAAGGCGGCCGATCCTTCCGCCGAAGTGGACTTGCGCTATCTGGACAACGACAGGCTGGAGGTGGACAAGTTCATAATCAGCGCTCCTGCAATAGGGCTTTCCGAATCGTTCAAGGGGACCATCGGGGGGCTTAGCTCCAAGGCATGGGGTGATCTGGCGAAAAAGCCCGGCAAAGTGGTCCCAAACCTTGCGATGAATTTTGAAAATCACTTCACCCTGGCGGCGTCCAAGGGCGTATCTATCTTCAAAACGGACCTGGAAGGTGGAGCTAACATGGACCTGACGGTAAAATCCATCGCCGGTGAAAGCCTTTCTATCACTGGGAAAGCCGCTTTTTCGGACTTTTCCATATGGTCAAAAGGCAAAAAAGTTGTCGAAAAACTCAATGGCCGCCTGCCATTCTCGAAAAAGTTGACGTTTCTGAGCGAAAAGGACGGCGGCGTTTCCTTTATCGCCCATGCGGATTTCGCTGACAAGGCCAAAACCGTCCGCGACGACGCGTTCTTTGAATCGTTGCGCGGCTGGAACCCCGGGAAGGACAGCTTGAAGGTGGAATATATAAATATGGACCCGGTTCTCATGCGCGGGACGGCCTTTGACCTGAAACTGGGAGAAAACTCGCTCGGCGTTGATTTCCTGAGGACCGCTGTCCTTGGAGGTTCGCTGACGGGCGCGTACCAGATGAAGGGAGAGGGGGGCGGTCCCATACTGAGGGGCGCCCAGTTTTTCAGCGAAATAAACCTTGAGCGCGTCCTCCATAAAGATTTTGGACTTTCTGAAAAAGAAGCCGGAATAGACGGCTCCATGGAGGTGGCCATCGCCGCCGGTGATGAAGATGACGGGCTGGACATATCCAAGGCCGACGCCGCGGTTTACATCACCCGCATAAGCCCGGAGGCGCTCGACAAACTGCTTCTTTTCATGGACCCGAAAGAGAGCGTCCCGTCGATAATGAGCGTGCGCGCGCTTTTGAAACGGGCAAATCCCGGGAAAGTGGAGTTTTCCGCAAAGCACGGGGCCTTTTCGATGACCGTTGGCCTGAAATACGGCTCATCCGCCAGCGGGCAGGCGGTCTCTATCCAGGTAATGAAAGACGCTCCGATCAGCGCCATCGCCAATCTGGCCCCCCTTGAGGAAGCCATGCGGGGGATGACCGCGCTCAACCTGATTATCCGGACGGTTTGTTCGGAAGCGCTGGTCGCAAACGCGGACGGCCACCTGGCTTTTAGATGACCGATTCCGGCCTGTACGCCATCGTATTGAATTTTGAGCGCCCGGTGGTGGTGGAAATCGGAAAGCTTGGCAAAGTCCGGTTCCCCGCGGGAAGTTACGTTTATGTGGGGAGCGCAAAACGCGGACTTTCCAAGCGGATCGCCCGCCATTCAAGAAAGACCAAGCCATTAAGGTGGCATATAGACTATCTTCGCGCCCGGGCCGGTTTCCATGGTTCGTCTCCTTTTCCCGGCGCGCTAGGGGAGTGCCGGTTGGCCGTGGCAGTGCGGGAGATTCTGGAAGGCCGCGTTTTCCCCGCCGGATTCGGCTCATCGGACTGCCGGTGCGGGGGGCATCTGATACATACAGGCAAACCGGCGGACAAAACTCTTGAACTTGTCTGCGCCCTGGGCAAAATACCCGCGGGTTCGCCTGCATTTAATAACGATGAGCGCCCCTTTGCGCCAAAACGTTTGGCTTTGCCAAACCAGTTGAATTAGAATGAAAGTTTGCTATATGGACAAAAAGGTTTGCCGGAGAGTTGGCGATGAATAAGACGGTGATAAGGTTCACCCCGTCGGAGCGGTGGTTCCACAATATTGTCATGTTCACCTTTATTTTTCTTCTGATTACCGGCCTTTCGATGATCGTCCACAACCTTTTGGGAAAGCATAACGAATCCCGTCACTTCCTTTCCGTGGCCCACAAGGTCATGAGCGTGCTGTTTATGGCAGGCCCGCCGCTTGCCTTTCTTTTGGGAAATAAAAAAGTTTGGCGGGAAAACTTGAGCATAATCACATCCTTCACCCGTCGCGACGCCGAATGGCTTTTAAAAAAACCGTTCAAGACAATACGCAAGGGGATAGACCTGCCCGCGGAGGACAAGTTCAACCCGGGCCAGAAAGTCTGGGCCATTATCGCCATTTCCGGCTCTGTCACTCTCGTTCTCAGCGGCGTGGTCATATGGATGTTCGAATCGGCGATACTTGGCCTTTTCATCCATACGTCCCTAACCGTGGTGATGGCGATCACCCTGTCCGGCCACGTTTTCATGGCGCTCATCAACCGGGACACACGGCCCGGGATAGGGTCGATAATAGACGGCGAGGTGGACGCGGAATGGGCGATGCATCATCATCCGCTATGGATGGAGCGGATGGCAAAGGAAAGGGTGATGGGGAAACTTGGGGACAATCAGCCGCCCGGGCCTTCCGGCAAGGCTTGAGAATATCCTGCGCCTGCCGCAGCGTCCGTCTTGACACCCGGCGCATGCTTTTTTATATATAATCAGGGATTCAGATAAATTTCGTAACGGTGGAATCAATGGGTTGTTCCTGCTTGGACACACGCTCTGCCATGGTGCTCAAGGCTGTGGTGGAAGGCCATATAGCCAGTTCGGAGCCGGTGGGGGCGCGGATCATTTCCAAACGAAGCGAATTCAACCTAAGCCCCGCCTCCATACGCAATGTGATGGCCGGCCTTGAGGAAAGCGGATTTCTGGAACAACCGCACACCTCCGCCGGAAGGATACCTTCGGACAAAGGTTACAGGTATTACGCCCAGTCCATGGCGGGCCCGGCAATCCCTTCCACGCAGGAGATGGACCGCATACACTCGGCCACGCACGGCGCCGCGTGGCAGGAGTTGACGGACCTGCTGGCGGCGGTGTCCAGGGCGCTGTCGGACATTTCCAGCCAGGCGAGCCTTGTTGGCATCGCGTCCATAAGCGTCGCCCCTGTTAATCGGATAAGGTTTGTGCATATCGCCGAAAAGCGGGCGCTGGCCGTGATGGTGATGTCCGGAGGGGAAATACGAAACCAGCTTATCGAGACCGCCGAGCCGCTGGAGCAGGATGACCTGGACAAGATTTCAAACTGCTTTAACGCAAAGTTCTCCGGGATGACCCTCGAAGGGGTGCGCCAGGCGCTCATGGAGGAGATGCGGGACGAAAAGGCCCGGGCGGACAAGCTGCTATCACATGTGCTGATGATGGCGGAGCTTATCGGGGAGCGGGTCTCCGTGGACGCCAACGAGAACATATCCCTGGACGGGGCGAGCAATCTTTTGAACCTCAAGGGGGTGACTCTGGACATCGCCGCGCTGAAGAACCTTTTCAGGACTCTGGACGAGAAAAGCAGGCTGGTCTCGCTTTTGACATCATGCTTGAAGCCGGAGGGGATCAACCTGATAATCGGGTCGGAATTTGAAATGGAGGGTTTTTCGGACTATAGCATGGTGGCCCACCGTTTCAAGGGACATGACGGGGCGATGGGGGCCGTTGGGATAATCGGCCCGAAGGCGATGGACTACGCCAGGGCCATGGGCCTTGTGCTTTACACCGCAAACCAGGTGGGCAGCAGGCTTAATGGATAAGGATGAGATTCGGAGTTGGCCGTGAACAAAGAGATTAAAGATTCTGAGCAGATGGACTTTGGCGGCGCCGAATCTTTCGGCGATGATGACAGCGGAACTGTCTCCCAGGTGTCCGGCGGGATGCCCCGGCCCGGCGGCACGGTGAAGCTTGAGCGCAAGGAGCTCCCCCGGAAAAAGGAAGATGAAATTTCGGAGCTCCGGCAGGTGATCGCCAACCTTACGGAGGAACTGAAAAAAAGGGAGACCGAGCTTGTGGCGGCGGAAGACAAGTCTTTGCGAGCCGTGGCGGAGGCGGACAACTTCAAGAAACGGATCGCCCGCGAGAAGGAGGATTTCCAGCGCCACGCCCCCGCCCCGATTGTGGAGGCGCTCATTCCCGCCATAGACAACATGGAAAAAGCGCTCCAGGCGGCGGCCGGCGGCGGGGACATGAACGCATTGGCCCAGGGGCTGGAGCTTATCCACCGGCAGATAATGGAGACGCTAAAGAACCACGGCCTTGCCAGGGTGGAAACGCTCGGCAAGCCGATGGACCCGAACACGACGGAGGCCATCCAGATGGTGGACTCCACCGAAGCGGACGACGGGGTGGTGCTCACGGAGTTCATCCCGGGATATATGTTCAGGGACAGGGTGATACGCACGGCCAAAGTGGCCGTGGCCAACAATCCGGCCCAGGCGGCGGCCGCAAGCGGCGAGACCGGCGATCCGGACATAGGGGCAATGGACTGAATATCTCCGCGTAATCCCGCCGTAAGGACCGGCTTCGCTGAAATTTTCGCGTTTCCAGTTTCCACGCGGTATCATCTAACGCAATATCCGGAACTGGAGATTTGATGGGCAAGATGTTTTCGTTCCCGGCGGATGAGCGCAGGGCCATCGCCGGGCTGTCGTCGGTGATCGGCCTTAGGATGCTGGGCCTTTCTTTCATGATCCCGGTGTTCTCGGTGTACGCCACGGGGCTGCCGGGGGCCACGCCTTTTCTGGCGGGAGTGGCCTTTGGTGTGTACGGCCTGACGCAGGCGATGCTGCAGATCCCCTTCGGCTTCATGTCCGACAGGTATGGCAGAAGGCCGGTGGTGGCCACGGGGCTTGTGATTTTCGGGATCGGGTCCGTGATCGCCGCGATGACCACGAACATTTACGTTATGATCGCCGCCCGCTTCCTTCAAGGGGCTGGCGCCATCGCTTCGGCCTGTTTTGCGTGGACGGCGGACCTGACCCACGAGTCCCGCCGGAACATGGCGATGGCGTTCATGGGGATGTCCGTCGGGTCCGGCGTGGTGGGGGGCATGGTGCTCGGCCCGGTCATCGGGGGCGCAATGGGCGTGCCGTTCCTTTTCTGGCTTTCGGCAGGCCTTTCGGCGGTGGCCATAACCATAACCCTGGGCCTGCTCCGGGAACCCCCCGCAAACCAGCCGCACGAAAGCTCCGATTTCTCGCTTGACCCCAAAGTCACTTTCAAATATGCGGCGACGCCGGACCTGTTAAAGCTCGACGTGGTCGGTTTTCTTGTAAACTCCACCATGATTGCCACCAATTTCTATGTGCCACTGCGGCTCAAAGAGTCGCTGACAATGGGGGAGCTTTGGAAAGTGTACCTGCCCCTCACCTTGATCGGAGGAGCCGGGATGATGTTGTTCTCTCGCAAGGCGGACAGCGGCGGGGCCCGGAAAGTGATAACCTCCGCGCTAAGCTTGCTGGTGTGCGGATTCCTTTTGATGTCCACCTCCCAGTCGTTCTGGGTGACTGTGGGCGGATTCGGATTCTTTTTCGCCGGTTTTTCGATATTGGAGGCCACGTTGCCTGCCGCCGTTTCCAAGCTGGCCAATCCCGCGCATCGCGGCTCGATCATCGGGTTTTACAATTTGAGCCAGTTCCTCGGAGTGTTCGTGGGGGGGATGCTGGCAGGATGGCTCAGTTCCAAACATAGCGATGTGCTTTTCCTTATAATGGCCGCCGCCGCCGCCCTTGCCGCGATCATGGTGAACTGGACAAGGGGGGTGGACGCCGTTTCAGCGCCCGCCAGCCGGATATAGAAACAACGCGCAATCTAATGGACGCCGCGTTTATATTAGAATCGTCCAATGCGAAGAAACCCGCTCCACGTCCACAAGGCCATGAAGGCCGTGAAAAGCTCCGGCACCGCCCCGGAAATGGCGATGCGGCGGATACTTTGGAACGCCGGCCTGCGCTACAGACTGCATAAAAAGGAGTTGCCCGGCAAGCCGGACATCGTCTTCACGCGGGCGAAGGTGGCGGTGTTTGTGGACGGCGATTTCTGGCACGGCAACCAGTGGCGGCTGCGCGGATTTAAAAGCCTTGAAGACCAACTTGAAAAAGTCGGCAACAGGGCCTACTGGGAAAATAAAATCAGGAAGAACATCCAGCGCGACAGGGCTGTGGACACGGCGTTGCGCAAGGCTGGATGGAAGGTGATAAGGATATGGGAAAGCCAAGTAAAGCGAAACCCGGCCAGGGCCGCCGCCAGGGTGATCAGAAGCGTGAGCGGGCGCGCGCTGTGAGCCGCCCACGGTTCGCCGAGTTTTTCGCCGGGGCGGGGCTTTTCCGGCTGGGGCTTGAGGCCGCCGGATGGGAATGCGTATTCGCCAACGACAACGATCCTAATAAAGCGGCCATTTATCGGGCCAACTTCGGCGGCGGCCATTTTGCCGAGGAGGATGTGCGCAAGCTGGACGTAAAGCTTTTGCCGCAATGCGACCTTGCAACGGCGTCATTCCCCTGCACAGACCTTTCGCTTGCGGGGGGACGGAGCGGCCTTTCGGGAAAACGCTCCAGCGCTTTTTACGGTTTTGTGCAGGCTCTTGAAAAAATCGGATCGAGACGCCCTCCAATGGTCCTATTGGAAAACGTGCCGGGCCTGCTCACCTCCGGTGGCGGGAAAGACATCCAGAAAGCGTTGGCCGCCATAAGCGGCCTCGGCTACAGGCTGGACATGTTCATCATGGACGCCCGCTGGTTCACCCCGCAAAGCAGACCGAGGCTTTTCATACTAGGGACAAATCGCAAGATGTCCGCCGGGCGCAAAGCTTTCAAAGAGCGTGATCCACGCCTTAAATCCCCGGCGATTGAAAGGGCGGTGCGCAGCGCGCGAAACGTAGAATGGAATTTTATTGAAATACCTTCGCCGCCGGATGCTTCCTCCCAAATCCTTGCCGATATACTCGAAAAAGATGGCGAGGCAAAATGGTGGGACGCGGCCCGGACCGCGAAGTTGATCTCACGCATAGGTGAAAACCGGATTGGAGAGGTGGAAGAAGCCATCAGCGGCCGCAGGACAACGTATGCCACGGTATTTCTCAGGATGCGCAAAGGAATAGTGATGGCCGAACCGAGGATGGATGGGCTGGCCGGATGTCTTCGCACCCCAAGAGGCGGCTCCTCGCGGCAGATTCTCCTGCGCATGGGTGGAGGCCAAGCCATGGCCAGGTATCTGACGGCCCGGGAGTGCGGAAGGCTGCAGGGGGTGGACGGCGGATATATACTTCCCAAAAGCCAGAGCGCCGGGCTATTCGCCTTTGGCGACGCCGTATGCGCGCCGCTAATCGAGTGGATCGCGGCAAACGTCCTCAATCCGCTTCTATAGACGCTTCGGCTCCCGGCGGACATGGACAAAAAAAGGGCGCGGCTTTCCGCGCCCCTCACATCTAAACCGTTGACTGCCGATCCACCCTTGTCACGCGGCGCTTTTCGCGATATGCATGCAATTTGAGCAACTGTGGCTAACGTCCCTGCCGCACATCACGCAGGAGGCGCCGTCAGGTTCGTACTTGATCATCCCGCCGCAATGACTGCATACGGTCTTTACCTCAGGGATGCTTTCCATCACAGACACATTTCCATGTTCACCGCCCCGGACATGGCCGGGCTTTGAGTTTCTCCGCGCGGTCCTGATAGTTCTGGTTTTCATAATCATTATCTCCTTGTCCGCACGCCATAGATGACCGCCGGACATTAATGGATTCATCTTTGATCCAGTAATATCTACATATAATATAGGCTCATAATCACTAATCGGAGGCTTTGCGCCTTACTTTAATGGAGAGTTCAAGTGGCTGTTTTAACTGTGTATTCCGCAGAGTGGTGTCCGGACTGTATGGCGGCTTTAAGGATCCTGGAAGAAAAAGGGATAAAGTATAACCTTGTTGATTTGGACGAAAATCCGGATGCGGCGGAGGTCATAATCGCCGCTTTGGGAAAAAGGGTGTTGCCTGCTCTGGAGTATAAAGGACGGTTCATGGATGGCAACAGGTTCAACAAGGAGAAGTTCGTGTGGGAGCTGGAGGGACTGATGTCCACCTGACAAACGTTTATGATCTGAAAGTATAATCCTTTTAACTTGCGGTCATCCCCCCTGCCTCTCTTTATCAGCGGCGGCCATCGCCTTGTTTTTCCATTCTTTTATGGCGTAAAGAGTGTCCGGATCAATTACCTTTTTCTGGATGGCGCCGTTCTTCACTGGCGCTTCGAATCCACCCGGAAAAATGTACACCGGCGCTCCATTGGTTATATATCTGCTGATTTCAATAATATGAGAATCGTTTAGCTGGACGCATCCTTCGGTGGGCTTTGTCTTGTCCCCCATACCGGAGCCGTGGATCCATATGCCATAGCCGGTCTTGCCAAGGCGCGCGTCCAGTGTATTGGGATAGTTGAGCACGAAAGCCCGCGGGCCGTATTTCTGGAAGGGTATTTCCGGCTGTTCTTTCACGCCGGTGACCTTGTACAGCCCTTCCGGCGTACGCAGGTCTCCCCTTTCAAGCTTGTCCCCCGCTTCCGCTCCCAGCGAAACAGGGTAGCTGGTAACGACCTTGTAGTTCTCCTGCGTTTCCTCCAGCACAAACAGTTCTCTACGCGTCTTGTCCACAAGCAGGGTGTAAATGGACTGTACGTCCGGCTTTGGCAATGATTTTTCCGGAGCCGGAAGTTCCGAAAGGTTGGGCAAGGTTTTCATGATGACCGACTCGTCATCCACGGGGGTTTCCGGCGATGGCGGAGCCAGGCTCACGGCGGGAACGGGCTGCGGCGCCGTCATAAGCGATCCTTTGGCCCCTCCAAACGGCGGCGTCACGGCGTAGCTTATGACCGTGAACGCCATCAATATCGTCATCACCCCGCCCGCCAGCGCGCCCGTCCGGGCGAAAGAGGCCTCCCGGCCGTTGCGGAAAATGTTGTCCACCTGCAGATTGCTCATCCGCACGGCAAACCGCACTTTCGCCTCGAACGCCCGGCGGCGCAGGTGGTGCCTTAATGTGTCTATCATCGCCTTACTGGTTCGGCTTGAATTTTTCCGACTCGATTTTCCATCCGTTTTCCGTCTTCACCATGGCCATCGTCTTCACGCCTGTGTCCGAATAGCGGCCTGAGGTGTATTTCTGGATAAACTCCACAGCCGCCTTGTCACCATCGGCTTTGACGGAAATGTCCGCGACATCTATTTTAATATCTTTTGAGCGGCGGAATTTTTTTTGTTTGTCGGCCAGCCATTCCTCTGTGCTCTGCCCTTCGATCTCAAAAACAGGGGTGTAAAATTCCCGGAACGCCGCCAGGTCCTTTGCCTCCCACGCCCCCTTCCACCGGGCGATGGTATTTATTATCGCCTCCGTTTCGTCCACCACCGGAATCATTGGCGCCTGTTTCTCCTCTTTGGCGGCGTCCTGCTCCGCAAGCTTCATGCGCAGCGACTTGTTCTCCTCCGTCAGCTCGTCAATTTTTTTCTTGGCCGCCTCCAGCGCCAGCGCCTCGGGGCTGTTATCCCTGGCGATGGTTATGTGGATCGAGGAGCCTGATTTCTTGATGTCGTACTGGAAAAGCGCGTTCACCCCGATTTCCACCCGCAGCTTGCCGGCCCGGTCGAAACTCACAAAATGAATCCTGTCCAAAAGCCCCTCGCGCACCGGGATCATCGGGCGTTTCATATGGTGCGTAACGCCGGAAAGCTCCACAGCCAGCCGCAAAGGGCTTTCAAGCTTGTACGAAGAATAATCAAACGGCGCCGTGGCCTGTATGACAATCAGCGACTTGTCCTTTTCGGACGTGGTCTTTATCCCGGTGACCGAGTTGGAGATTGCGCCATCCTTTTTCCCGCCCGCCGCCGTCCCGAAAACAAAGGACGTTTCGCCGGGCCTGGCGCCAATCGTCTGGCAGCCCGTCAGGGCAATAAGCGCGTGGGATAACGCAGCGCCGAATATGATTGAAAAGAGCCTTGCTTTCATCCGATCAAACCGCCGGAAAATCATGGTAAAAATGAACGATTATCTTTAGCAGTTCGCGACAAGCCGCGTCAAGCCATAACGCGTTGCCTCACGGGAAAAGGTAACCGAAGGGGGCGTGGATTTTCGCCTCATGGTTCATTGGCCCATAACTCATTAAAAAGCCTCCTGAGTATTTTTTCAAATTCTTTTCTCAAGTGGAAGGGATTGAGCGTGCCATGG
>JACRLM010000032.1 GCA_016235255.1 Nitrospinota bacterium
AGCACCGCCTTTGCTCGACAACGGCGTCTGAAAACCCCAACTGCCCCGATTTACGGTTCATTTCGCCTCCAGCTATATATTGTATTACTATTGGTAATATAATATAGCATCATAAAAGCAATTATGCAAAGCTTTCCTTTGCAAGGGGGAGTACGCCAAAGGCGGGAGGGGGTGAACGATAAGCGGATTTAATCGATACTCGTTTACCACCCCGGCGGCAAACGCCGCCACCCCTCCTTGTAAAGGAGGGGAAAAAATCATTTTTTCAGCCTTATCGCCACCGCCGCGCCATGTGCGGTCAACCGTTCCTCGTTTGCAAGGGTCATCACCCCGGCGGCCAGCTTGCGGAATCCGGCTTGCGTGAACGCTATAAGGCTCGTGCGTTTCATGAAATCGTAAACACCCAGCGGCGAGAAGAACCTGGCCGATCCGCCTGTGGGGAGCACGTGGTTCGGCCCGGCCATATAGTCCCCCAGCGCTTCGGGGGTCCATGGCCCCACGAACACCGCCCCGGCGTTCTCCACCCGGTTAACGTATCTGGCCGCGTCTTTTATAAGCAGCTCAAGGTGCTCCGGGGCGATTGCGTTTGATATCTCAAAACACTCGTCAAGGTTGCGCGCCACAAAGGCATGGCAGTTGGCCGAAAGGCACTTTTCGATTATGCCGGAGCGTGGCAGGATCCTGGTCTGCCGCACAAGCTCTTTGGCCACCCTGTTGGCGATGGCCGCCGAAGTGGTGACGAGGATCGGCCACGCGTTCTCGTCATGCTCCGCCTGCGAAAGCAGGTCCGCCGCCGCGTGGGCGGGATTGGCGGCGCCGTCGGCTATCACAAGAAGTTCGCTGGGGCCTGCCACCATGTCTATGTCCACAACCCCGAACACCTGCCGCTTGGCCTCCGCCACATATGCGTTGCCGGGGCCGGTGATCTTGTCCACCCGCGCTATCGTTTTAGTCCCGTATGAGAGCGCCGCCACGGCCTGGGCGCCGCCGATCCTGTATATCTCGTCCACCCCGGCGATGGACGCCGCCGCCAGCACATGCGGGTCTATCGCACCCCCAGGCGCTGGCGTCACCATCACCACCCGGCGCACACCGGCGATGCGGGCCGGGATAACGTTCATCAGCACGGAGGATGGATACGCCGCCTTGCCGCCGGGAACATACACACCCACAGAGTCCAAAGGCCGGACGATCTGGCCGAGCACAGCCCCGCCATCGGACACTTTCCAAGAGCCCTCCCGCTGGAACTTGTGGAATCTTGCGATGCGCGCCGAGGCCTTTTTCAACGCCGCCAGCACCTTTGGACTGGCCGAACGCATGGCGGCGGCGATCTGCTTTTCCGTCACCCGGACGGTCTTGGGGGTAAGGCTCACCCCGTCGAACTTTTTGGTGTACTTGAAAACCGCGTCGTCACCCTTTGCCCGCACATTTTTAATTATGGCCGCAACGGTCTTTTCCACCCCCGCCGGGCCTTCGGCGGAGCGGTTCACAATGTGCGCAAGTGTTTCGCGGAATTTCGGATCGGACGATTTTGTTATTTTCATGGTGGTCAATTAGACCATATGGTGAGGGGAAACCAAAGAAAAAGGAATCCGTGGTCAGGCCGGGGAAGCGCTTTAAAGAACCATTCAATGACCTGGATTCACTTTTCCTCTCTGTGCCTTCGCGCCTCTGTGGTTGTAATTCCCCGCCGCTATTCACCTCTTGCATATCGGCGGGGAGACGCTCACCACCCAGTGATTTCCCTCCTCGCGGCTTTCGGAAGGGCATTCCACTATCGCCGCATAGGTCTCTATCTTTCTCGCCGCCTTCACGCTGTCCACCAGCACGTCCACCCGCATCACGTCTGGCCTGCGGGTGAGCAGCATTTCACGGAGCTCATCGGAGATGTCCGCACCGGATTTCCCCCTGTAATCCAACGTGTGGACGCCGCTCATATCTTGGCGCTCCTATAACTTGGCGAACCTGATCCGGATGTTGCCAAGGTCGGACCCCTTGTGCTCGAAATAGTCGTACACCTGGACCTTATAGTCCCCGTCCGCCGCGCGTAAAACGTACACCGCCCCGTTGGGGTGGATGTTGTGCTTGCCGTCTATGTTGTACCGGTACCACTTCGGATGGCGGAATATGGAGCCGTATTCGTCCATAAAATAGGCGATGGAGTCCGACGGATTCTCCACGGTTTTCCATTGCGCGCCGTACTTGTTCGAGCCGATGGCCCCGGCCTTGCCCGGTCCGCTTACGGAACTGTTGAGAAAAAGCGCCCCGCCGCCGTGGCGGATGTCCCAATCAGCCTCATCGGAAGACACAGCCTTGCCCTGCCTGAAACTAAAATGATCTCCCGGAGCTAACTGGGCGGTCCTGTCCGGCTCCAGGGGCGCGCCCTTTGCCGGCTGGAAAGCGCACTGGATGGTGATAGTAACGCTGTCCCCGGCCACATTCTTGACACGCATTTTGGCGAAACTGGCCCCGTCGGCCAGGCGCAGTTTCCACCCTTTGACGGAGTTGGCGGTCCATTTGTCATCTTTGAGCACGCGCCAATCGAATATGGCCGGCTCTATCCCTTCCGGCAGAAGCTCCAGCCCCTCCGGAATTTTTGTCACCTCCGCGAACATGCTTTTGAAATCATCATCGGTCAGTTTTAAAAACTCCTCGCGCGGCACGTCCGGCGGATGGATAACGCAGGCGCCCAATATGCCGCCGGGCCCGGCCACCCCGCCGTTGACGCATATAACGGAGCGTTTGAAAGCTATATGCCAGTTTTCGTGATAGGCCGATTTCATGTCCGCCACAGGGAGCTTTTCACCCGTGGCAAGGTTAAGGTACTGGAAAGATT
Source organism: Nitrospinota bacterium (assembly GCA_016235255.1). NCBI lineage: Bacteria > Pseudomonadati > Nitrospinota > Nitrospinota bacterium. Next base: position 2,837 of record JACRLM010000032.1, read on the forward strand.
CGCCTTTTATGTCGCCCCCGGCCACAAGCCCTTCCGGAGCATAGATTGTCATTTCCCTTGTGGACATTAATATCGTCTCCTGTACCGCTTTGTGAATGGATGATTATACGTTCAAAAAGGTTCCAAAATGAAAGGCGCATGTTATTTGTCCAAATACCGGTTGAACATCCCTCCACTTGTGGTATATTTACCCCGTCCCAAAAATCTGGTACCAATGATAATTACCAATCATTAATATTTATTTCATTCGTCATGAATATATGATGATGCGTTTTGCGGACATCTTCAGGCGGCCGCCAAGGGCCGTCCACTTCCATGATAACGGCCGCAACGGCGTCTGTTTGACCAAGGATGACGGCGGGGGCCATACGGCCACGTCGTTTGAAATTGACGGGCGGGTCTATGGATCCCGGATGTCCGGCGGCCATGTCACGGAACTTGTGCAAAACCCTCCGGTGTTCACTAAACTTCTGGACCTGCCGCCGATGCCCAGGGGGGAGGCGCTGGCGGCGGCGATGCTTCTTGAGAGAGACTCGGTCCCCTTCGCCATGGAGTCCGCCTTTGTGGACGTGTGGAGCCAGCCGGCCGTGAAAGGAAACGGGCGGGAGCGGACACTGATGGCCGCCGCGCCTTCGGCGGATATGCTGATGAGAAAAGAGCGGCTCGGCTCCATTGGTATGCGGCCCGGAGCGTTTGCCCCCGCTGTATCAGCCATCGGCGCGCTGGTCCGCAACAGCCGCATAATTCCGAAAAACACCCCCGTGGCCTTTATCATGCTGGAGCCTCCATCGCTGGGGATTTATATATTCTGGGGTGACGCTGTTATTTTTACGAGGGAGATCACAGGCCCCTCCGGCCCCGGCTATATCCAATGGGGGGCGGAGCAGACAGCCAAGTCGCTGGAATATTATGAGAGGTCGTCGGGGACTCCCCCCGCCGCGCACGGTTTTGCGATTGGTATGAGCGCCTCCATAGGCGATAACAGTGAAACGATCTCCCGCGCCACCGGCATAAAGTTCGATATTTACGATCCGTTCAACGATTTTGTGAGGCCGCACCCATCTATCGCCAAAATGCCGCAAGACGCGGGCCCGGCGCTGGCGGCGCTTATCGGCGCGGCAATTGACGGTGGTGAAACGCTCAATCTCGCGCCAAAAAGCTTCCCGGCGATATCGGTGGGAATGGCCGCCTCCGTTGCGGCGGTGGCCTTGCTTATCGTCACCATTGCTGGATTCATGCTCAATAAAAACCACGCCGGTTCCGCTTCGCGGGAGCGTGATTACGCCGCCACCGTTAAAGAACTGGAGTCCGTCACCTCCGCCAACATGAAATTGGAGATGGAGCTGAAGGCTTATCCGGCAATTGCCGCGGACAACGGGCCGGACTGGGAAATGGCGTTCAAGGCCGTATCCCTGGCGATGCCTTCAAACGCGGCGCTGTCGCGATTGACCATAAACGCAAACCCGGCTGGGGGCGCCCTGCGCAACACCCGGATGGAAGGGGAGACCAGGGGAAGCGAGGCGGCCAGGTTTGAAGCCATCGAGCTTATAGTCAACGCCCTGAAGGATTCTCCCGGATTTGTGGACGTGACGCTGGTGAAGGCGAAAATGGAACCGGCGGGAAACGGGACGGCCTATTTTGAAATCGCGGCCAACATCGTCCCTAAAAAGCAGATCAAAACTGCGCGAACCGTGCGGGGGGGATAAATGGCTGAACCGCGCGCGCATGGAGTGAGGGAAAAGGTTTTGACCGCGCTGGCGGTGATGGCGGTGATGGGGTGGCTGGCTGGTTCATACGGATCGCTTCTCGTTCCGGGAAAAGCCAGACCGGCGGAGAGCGTTTCAAAGATCAACGAAGACCTGGCCGCCGCCCGGGCCAGGAATAAAGAGCTTGAGAGTCGCATAAAACAGAGCAAGGCAAGGCTTGCGCCCGCCGGTGGAGGGAGCGCGCTGGCCCAGATCGCGGACATGGCCCGAGCCTCCGGGGTTGGCATATCGGAAATCACGCTGGCGGCCGAACCTGTGACGGCAAAGCCCGAACTGGCGCGGGAGAAGGGGGGCGCGCCAGGATTTTCCAATGATTTGAACCGGGGAAGCGCTGTGTACGGTAAAAATCTTGTCACCGTCCGGATGGAGGCGGGATATCGCGGCATCGCCACGTTCATAACGCTTATTGCCGAATCGCCAATGGCGCTGACCGTGAACAAGGTGGCGGTGCAACGAGGCAAGGGGGATTACGTGGGGAAACTGGACGCGGACATTGAGCTTGAAATCTATTCGCTGTAGCGCTCTGGCGCTTATTGCCATTGCCGTGGCCGGGGGAGCCGCGGCGGGGGACGATTGGGGGCGCGACCCGTTCACCTTCGGCCATGGCGGCAATGGAGCGGCAAGCGCCGCAGCCGGGAAAAGCGGAATCGTCCTGGAGATGACGCTGGTGCGCGATGGCGGGGGGATCGCCGTGATCAACGGCTCAAGGTACAAGGTGGGGGACATTGTGGACGGCGGCGTCATAAAGTCAATCGAGTTGGACTCTGTGACACTTCTCAAAGAGGGAAAACTTGTGACTATAAAAACGAGGGACGGGGGATGAACGCTCCGGCATCGCTTATCATCTGCATTGCCGCCCTGTTGACGGCATGCGCCAGCGTTCCGGAACGGCAAGCGGCGGCTCCTTTTGAGGAAACGCCGGCGGTATTCGAACGCGGCCCTGTGCCAAGTGAATTTACGCTGCCCCCTGATGAAATGGAAATACCACACAACGCCGTAAATAAATCGCAACGCCCGCCAAAACAGCTTGTGAATCTCCAGAAGGCGGCGCGCAAGGCGCCTGATGGCAAGCGCATTTCGCTAAATCTGGCGGAGCCTTCGATGGAGACGGTGGCGGCGGTGCTCGGCGAAGCTTCCGGGATGAGAATAGCGCTGGACCCGGAGGCGGCGAAGATCGCCCCAGCCCCGGTGAAGCTTTTGAACGTGACGTGGATCGAGGCGCTGGAAGTGATAGCCAACGCCAACAACCTTGTGGCCCTGGCAAAGGGGGAGGACATTTTCGAGGGGGGCGCTCCGGTTTTCTCTGATGAGGACCTTGTGACCATCACCACCCGCGCAAAACACCTTGCGTCGCAGGAGGCGCGGTTAAAGTCCGGCTCCAACGCGGCGGAACTTGCCGAACGGCGGCGCAAGGCGGCGGAGGAGAGGCAGGCGGCCATAGAAGCGGCGGGGGCCGGGGCGATGCTGACGAAAAGCTACAGGTTCCAATATGCCGACCCGGCCGAGGCGGCGGACTATCTGGAACGGCTGCTGGTGGAATATGACCGGGAGACTTTGAAGAACATCACGGCCCAGGGAGCATTGAACGCGGACTGGTCCGCCGCCGGTTCAACGGGCCAATCGCGCCAGACCCTCTCCGCAACCGGCTCCAAAGACGCCGCCGCCGTCATCAAAGTGCGCCGGGGCGAAAAGGGGGACGTGCGCATTTCCGTGTACAGGCCGGAGAACATGATCACCATCAGCGCCCCCGCCCGGAAGATGGGGGAGATAATGAAGGCCATCGAGGAGATAGACGTAAAGCCCCGTCAGGTGTACATCGAGGCGCGCATCGTGGAGATCCAGCGCAACAAGGTGCGCGACCTGGGCATCCAGTGGGGCGGCAACGCAAATTACACCACCAACCTCGGGTTCCCGAACACCATCGGGATCGGCGGTTCGGGAGGCAACCTCGTTTCGCTGGCGCCGCAATCTGCGGTGGACGCGGCCACGGGGCAGGCGCTTTCAAACCCGGCGGGGGCGGCGGCGGAGGTGAGCGTGGGATCGGTGAACGGGGCGGCGCTCATCCGGGCGCGGCTTTTCGCGCTGGAGAAGGCGGGGGTGAGCAAGACGCTGTCCAACCCGAAGGTGATGGCCATCAACGGCGCGAAAGCCTCCATAAAATCGGGAAAGGAGATTCCATACCAATCGTCTTCGGCGAACACGGGGGTGACGGTGCTTTTCAAGGAGGCGGTGATCTCCCTTAACGTGACGCCGCTTGTGATGAGCGGCAACAGGGTGCGGCTGAAGATAGAGGCGAAGAAGGACGAGGTGGACCCCAACCTCTCCGTGCAGGGGACCCCGGCCATCCGCAAACGGGAGATAATTACAAGCGTTGTGGTGGACAGCGGCGGCTCCGCCGTGCTCGGCGGGATGATAGAAGGGGAGGACGGGGACTTTTCCGACAGGGTGCCTGGTCTGCACGACACGCCGGTGCTCGGCTGGCTTTTCAAGAACGACAGGAAAGTGGACAACGAACTTGAACTGCTGGTGTTCATCACCCCCACGATAGTGGAGCAGGGGGGATGAGCATGGGTGTCACGCACGCAGTTTCAACCACTGCTTCGCCGTGGTCGCCCCGGGCTGTTGCCCAAATGCTCATCGGGGTGTTCTTCACCCCGATGTCCCAAAGTCAAGAGTTTAGCACTCTTATAAACATAGAGTCCGGGGTGAAGAACACCCCGGACAGCGTTCGTTTCGCGTGTTTTCCCTTTTGGGCCCGCCGGCAATTGCCACCGGGACGGTGGCGCTACGCAAATACCAATGAACCGTGGTCAGCGGCCACGGGGAAGCATTTAATACGGAAGGTACCGCCGGATTCAATCTTGCATCCCATAATTATAACCGCGGCTTTCATGCTAGCCCTTTGCGCAAGCTCCGCCATCGCAGGACAGCGATCCGCCGGGTATATAAACGGGAACGCGTCCGGCTCTCGTCTGATCTCCGCAGGGGAGAGCGTGACGCTGGAGGCGGACCCTTCGCGGTTGGTGAAAGGGGACAGGCTCGACATCATCGTTGATGGGAGGAATGCAGGTTCCCGCAAGGCTGGAATACTTGTCGTCACCAGCGGCCCCGGCGAACCTGCGGCGGGAATCGTCACATCGGCCGGAATGGAGATAGGGGATGGCGCGCGGGTGGATTTCGCATTTACGACCGGGGCGGGAAACTCGCCGTATCTTCCATTCATGCGGGCGTTGGCTGGCGAATTTATCAATACTCCGGCTGGAGCGCCGTTGCGGGTGGCCTTTCTGGACGTGGTGAATCCGCATGGCGCAAGGACACAGGCCGGCGACGCGGTGTTCCGCATGGCGCGCGCCGCCCTTTGCGGCCGTCCGCAATTTGACTGTATGGCGCAGGACAAAATAGCCGAAACGATATGGCGGCATGGAAGCGCCACTTCTCGCGGACTGTTCGCAACCTCGATGGAAGATGTCGCGGCGGCGCTGGATGTGGAAGTGATGGTGAGCGGTTATCTGCGAAATATGGACAACAAGGGGGAGCTTATTCTTGCCGCGATAAATCCGGCAAATCCCGGCGCGCCCCCATTATGGATGAAGCTTGCGCTCAATCTGGACGAGGCTGGAGGTGCGGAGGCGTTCGAAAAAGTGACCATTCCATTCCGGCGGGCGCCGATGGGGCATCTGAAAATCAGGCTGGGGCATGCGCCCACGATGGATAAGCTGATGGCCGAATATGTGGAATACGCGGACGTGAGCGGATGGATGCGCTCCGCGTCGAACGTTGCGCCGGGGGGCTATTATGCGGTCGTTGGAGGCCGTAAACGCACGATGGACGCGGGTGGATCGCTTTACGACGCCGATGTGGCGGCGGGCTCATCGTCCATCACCATCGGATTTTACCCGGTCGGGGTAAGTGACGGCGGCAAGGAACTTCGCGCGGCGGAAGTGGTTGAAAAGACGGTTCAACTGCACATTGCGCCCGGCGAGAGGGTGGAAATGACAGTTTACGGAAAGGTGGAGGGGGGAACGGCTGTTATCGCGGCGGGCCTGGATTGAAAGAGGGATATTGGGAGAGATAAGATATCAACCACAGAGGCACGGAGGCACAGAGAGGAGAGCCTGTCATCCCGGAAGCCGCTTCGGCTATCCGGATTGCGGTCAGGTTTCTGGTATAAAGCTTTTGATTGAATAGTGCTAAGACTGGAGCGTTTATTGCCCCTGGGGCTGGCTCTCCGCTTTCCCGGTCTCTTCGTGCGCGTCCACTATCTCGCGGAAATCCTTGCCGGTCTTGAAAAAGGGGACTTTCTTCGCCTCAACCAGCACCTTCTCACCCGTCTTGGGATTGCGTCCTTCCTTTTCCGCCCTGTTGCGCACCCGGAAGCTGCCAAAACCGCGTATTTCCACCTTGTCACCCCGGGCCAGAGCCTCAATGATGGAGCTTGTGAAAATGTTGATGATCTCTTCTGCTTGCTGTTTCTTGACGTTGATCTTCTCGGCAAGCTTTTCAGCCATATCCGATTTGGTCATAAAAATCCCCTGTCGATTTTAAAGTTCGCTCCCCAGCCCGTCACTTATGTGATTGAATTTGCGAAAGCGTCACCAATCTTACAGAAAAGCCGCGCCTTCGTCAATAGGTCTTGCGGGCATCCCCGAAACCCGCAAGACAAACAATTTCACCGCAAACCATAAGTCTGCGTTTATTAACCGACAGAGTCCTCGTAAACATCCTCGAAATGTGTGTCCACATACTTGTCGAGCATGTCGTTGAGCCGGTCCTGAAAATAGTCTATGTCCGCGATATCAGTGAGGTTGTCCAAAAAATGGCGCACCATTGACTGGGTCACCGCTTCAACCTCTTCGAGCGTGGCTTCCTCCGCGACGAGGACTTTGTTTATGGCCGCCACAATAACGCTTATTTTCTTCTGATCCATCTTTTCCTTCAAACGCTTGGTTTTCAGGAAATTATAACAGAGAAAGAAAACCGCGCAACGCAATTCTGGAATCATTTTTAAAAGGTGGTTTGCATAACTTGTTGGCGACGCTCTATATAAATTGTCAGCTTCCCCGTGGTCGCCTGGGGCTGTTGCCCAAATGCTCATCGGGGTGTTCTTCACCCCGATGTCCCAAAGTCAAGAGTTTAGCACTCTTATAAACATAGAGTCCGGGGTGAAGAACACCCCGGACAGCGTTCGTTTCGCGTGTTTTCCCTTTTGGGCACCTCTGTTGTGATAATCATGCTTTTCATCACTCCTGAATCCCTCGCGTCATATATAATTGACCCCATGCGCGCCATAAAACTTTTCCTCTTCGTTTTCCTTGCGATACCGGCGGTGTCCATCGTCTCTTCGGCACAGCGGGCCGTGGAGGTGTTCGACATCGGATATGGGAGCGCGGCGCAAATCGCAGGCCCGGTAAAAATGTTGCTGGGGCCTTTCGGCAAAATGTCGGTGGACACATCTTCCAACCGCATAATCGTAAGCGACGACGCGGCCAATGTGGAGAAAATCAGGGCGTTGATCGCCCGGCTGGACCGCATAACCCGTAACATGCTCGTCACCGTGGAGTTTATCGATCAAACCTCGTTCCGGCATGCACAGGCGGATCTGCGCTGGGAGGCCAGGGGGGACGGATGGGTGATAGCTTCCCTCCCAAAGCCGTTGCGCGGAGGATTCGCCGAGCTTTCGGCCTCGGACACGCGCGGCAATTCCAAGGCGGATCGAAAACAGTTCCTGAGACTTATGGAAAACACCCCGGGAAAAATATTCGTGGGGGAGAGCGTGCCATTCACTAATTACTTTGTGCGGCACGGCGGAAATTACGGGTATATCTCCAGCCAGACCACCTTCAAGAACGCCGGAGCCAGCTTTTCCGTCACAGCGCGCAAGCTCAACGACGGCAAAATCATGCTTTCGCTGGAACCGGAAGTGAGCCATTATGACAGGGCTCAAGGGACGTTCACGGTGAAAAACGCCGCCACGTCGGTGGTGATGGACGATCCGGGATCGGCGGTGATCGGCGGCGACAGCGGCAACATGGAGACTTTCGGCGCGAATTTCCTGCGGGGCATCGGCGGGGGGGACGCGGAATCGGATTTCGTGATGATAATTTCGGTGAAATCGGAATGAAACGCAGAGTGCTGGTGACCGGGGCGTCCGGATTCGCCGGGGGGCATCTTGCCCGGCGGCTCGGCGCGGATACCGGCATCGAGATATTCGGCGCGTTCGACAAGCGCCATCCGGCGCAAGGAGTCCCCGGTACGCACATGCGGATGCGGCTGGACGACCATGCGGCGGTGCGCGACGCGATCAAGGACATAAAGCCGGATGAGGTTTATCATCTTGCCGCCATGTCGTCCCCGGCGGAGGCGGCGCACGAGAGGGTGGGGGCATACGCCTCCAACGTCAGCGCTCCGCTGTATCTTTTGGACTCGCTGGCGTCCATAAGGCAGACCTGCAATGTGCTTCTGATTAGCAGCGCGGAGGTCTATGGGGCCGTTAGCCCGGAGGAGAATCCGGTTTTCGAAAAACGCCAGCCGCGCCCGGCTGGGCATTACGGCGCGTCCAAATACTGCATGGAGATCATCGCCCGGCAATTCGCCGCGAATCAGGGAATGCACATAGTGGTGGCGCGCCCTTTCAACCACACAGGCCCCGGCCAGAGCGAGAAGTTCGCGGCCCCGGCATTCGCCATGCAGATCGCCCGGATCGAGGCGGGATTGGCGGAGCCTGTGATCAGGACAGGATCGCTGGACGCGAAAAGGGATTTTGCCGATGTGCGGGACGTGACGGGGGCATATCCGGCGCTGCTGTCAAAGGGGGCAAGCGGCGAGGCGTATAACGTCTGCTCGGGAACGGCGGTGAGCATACGGCATGTTCTGGACACTCTTTTGGGGCTTTCCACCGTGAAGGGGATACGCCACGAGTATGACCCGGCCAAGATGCGGAAGTCTGAGAACCCGGAAGTGTTCGGCGATCACTCGAAGTTGACCGCCATCACCGGCTGGCGGCCGCGGATTCCGCTGGAGAAGACACTGGCGGACCTGCTGGACGATTGCAGGAAAAGGGTGAAAGAGTAAATATTTGCGCCTTACCACCCCGGCGGCCTGCGCCGCCAATTACCACCTTGGACTGTGGCGGAGAGTCCGGGGTGACGCGCGTCGCGCTCAAACACCCCGGACAGCGACAAGATGCTTCCCCGTGGCCGCAGACCGGCCTGACCACGGATTCCTTGAAGGTATGGTTGTTTACTTTTCAGGCTTGCCGCTGATGCGGATTTTTCCCGGTTGGGCAGTCACAAATACTCCCGAAAGTTTTTCCCCTTTTTCCGAAATAAGGCCGGTTACTTCCATGATTATCCTTTTCCGGGCGCCATGAGGATATCTTAAGAAAATAACGCCAATATTGTCTTTCCCCGAAGCGAAAACAAGTTGGCCGAAATCCTTGTCTTCTGTCAGCAGAATCCTGTTTTCACGGATGGCCAGCGCTATCACATCCTCATCCGGCGCGCCAGGAAGGAGATGTTTTACCGCCAGAACGTCGTGTCCTGCCCGGCGGAGGGCTTCGGCTATGGATGCGTCGCAACATTCATCGGCGAGAAAACGCAAGGCTTGGCCTTTCCCTAGGCGCTCTTGCGTTCGATGATTATCGTTTCTTCATGCGCCAGCGTGTCCGCGGCGTAACGGATGGCGGCCTGTATGTCTTCCGGAGTCAACTGGGGATAAGCTTCCAAAATCTCTTTTTCCCCGGCGCGCTCGCTTAACTTGCGCAGTATCAACTCGACCGGGATACGCGTTCCGCGTATGACCGGTTTGCCCAGCATCACCTTGGGATTGATTTCGATCCGGTCTGTAACGGTCATGGGCCTGCCTCCTTGCTTTAGGTGATTATAGCCTATTATTGCCAGGCTGGATGGCTAAACACACAAGATAATGATACCACTGTCTGCGTCATGGTTCGTGGCTCGACAAGCTCACCATGACATTCATTTCATGACACCCGCAGTCCGCTCTTCACCTCTTTTGACGGTGACACCAGCGTGAGCGTCTCCCCGTCGTTCACCGCCAGCACCATCCCGTTGGACTCCACCCCCATAAGCTTTCGCGGCTTCAAGTTGGCCACGATCACCACCGTCTTCCCAACCATCTCTTCGGGGGTATAGGCTTTCGCGATACCGGCCACTATGGTGCGCTGCTCTCCCCCAACGTCCATGGTCAGCTTCAATAGCTTGTCCGCCTTGGGCAGTTTCTCCGCCGCCAGCACCTTGGCCGTGCGAAGCTCCACCTTGGCGAAATCGTCGTACTCTATCCTCGGCTTTTCCTCCGGTCTGGCCGGGGGCGCCGCTGGCGTGGCGTCCTCTCCATGTTTTGTCAAATGTCCATGCGCCGCCGGGGCGGGCTTTGCCGCTTCTCCTTTTTGTTTCGCTTTTTCCAAGACCTTCTCCACCGCTTTCATGTCCACCCTGTCCATAAGCCTCTCGAACTGGCCAATCACATGGTTTTCGAGTGTGCGAGCCGTGTCGTTCCAATTGAACGGCTCCACTTTCAATATCCGCTCCACTTTCTCCGCGAACACCGGCGCCACCGGCTTCAGGTACGCCGTGATAATGGCAAAGGCGTTTATCCCGGCGGTCAACACCTCCCGGAGCCTTTCCACGTCGTCCTTGATGTCCCATGGCGCGGCGCGGTCTATGAACACGTTGGCCACGTCCGCCATCGCCGTCATCTCCTTCACCGCCAGCGCGAAATCGCACGCTTCGTAATGCCCCTTGATACGTTCCGCCGCGCCGGTGATTTCGTCCATCATGCCACTTTCGGATGCCGCTATTTTTCCAAGCCTGTTCTCCAGCGCCGCGTTTTTGTTCAAAATCGTTATGGTGCGCGACCCCAGATTCGCGATCTTGTTCACAAGCTCCGCGTTGACCCGGAACACAAAGTCCTGAAAGTTTATGTCCAGGTCGTCCACGCTGTTTTTCAGCTTCGTGGCGTAGTAATAGCGCAAAAGCTCCGGGTTGATGTGATCGGCGAAATCACGGGCGTTGATGAACGTGCCGCGCGATTTGGACATTTTCTCCCCGTTGATAGTGAGAAATCCGTGGACATGTATTCTGTCCGGCAGCCTGTATCCGGAGCCTGTCAGCATCGGTATCCAGAACAGGGTGTGGAAATAAACGATGTCCTTGCCGATGAAGTGGTGGATTTCCGAATCGCCGTTTTTCCACATTTGCTCGAAACTTTTCCCCTCGCGCGCCGCCCAGTTTTTCGCCGACGACAGATATCCGATGGGGGCGTCCAGCCACACATAAAAATATTTGTCCGCCTCGCCGGGTATGTTGAACCCGAAGTAAGGGCCGTCGCGGGATATGTCCCATTCCTTCAATCCTTCCTTGAGCCACGTGGCCAGGAAGTTTTTCACTTCGGGCTGAAGAGCGTCCCCCTCCATGAACTTTTTCAGCGATTCCATATAATCTGCCACGCGGAAAAAGTAATGGGCGGACGACCTGCGGGTGGGCGCCGCCCCGCAAAGCGAACAGCGCGGCTCCTTTAAGTCGGTGGTGTCGTAATGTGCCCCGCACACGTCGCACGAATCGCCATACTGGTCCGGCGCGGAGCATTTGGGGCAGACGCCCCGCACGAACCTGTCGGGGAGGAACATCTTGTCATGCTCGCAATAGGTCTGCTCCACGTCGCGGGTGACGATGGCGCCAGCCGCTTTCAGGGAGTTGAAAATCCCCTCGGCCAGCTCCCGGTTGGTGGGGGAATTTGTGGAATCATAATTGTCGAACCGGATATGGAACGTGTCAAAGTCCGCCGTATGTTCTTTATAGTACCGTTCGATCACCGCTTCCGGGGTGGTCCCTTCGTTCTTGGCGCGGATCATTATGGGGGCGCCGTGGGTGTCGTCCGCGCAGAAGAAGCGGCAGTCAACGCCTTTCATTTTCTGGAACCGGACGAAGATATCGGTCTGTATATATTCCACCAGGTGGCCCAGGTGGATAGAGCCGTTGGCGTACGGCAACGCCGCCGTCACCACGATGGTCTTGGGGAGCGAGGACATTCTATATAACTCCAGTTGCGTAAAGTTGCGGTCAAGCGGGGATTGTATCGCGAGGGAGGAGAAAAACCAAGGGCGTCGGCTTGAGACGCCCGGCGGGGTGTTCTTCACCACGCCCTCATTGCCGGCGCCACTGATATCACCCTTGACATGAGGCCCATATATGGACCATATTCAGTCTTATACGAACATGCGGGATACGCCATGAAACTCTCCAGCCAGATAAAACCGATAAGCCACTTGAAGGCCCACGCCGCCGAAATCGTCCGGGGGCTGGGAGGCAGTGGTGAAACACTTGTAATCACACAGAACGGCGAGCCAAAGGCCGTTTTGCAGGACATCGCCTCGTATGAGCGGGACCAGGAGACCATGGCGCTTTTAAAGATACTCGCGCTTGGGAACAGGCTGGTCGAGGAGGGGAAGGTGGAACGGGCGGACGGTGTGATAAAACGTCTGCGCGCAAGGCGGTAAGGCCAAGTGGCGCTCTTTCAAGTGTTCCTCACCGCCTCCGCCGCAAAGGACCTTGAGGAGCTTTACGATTATGTGGCGGCCAACGATTCACCCGCCAGGGCTGATTATCTGCTTGGCCGCATCGAGGATAGTTTTACGAAGCTTGCCGCATATCCGGAGCGAGGCGCGCATCCAAAGGAACTGCTTGCCATAGGCGTCCGGGAATACCGCGAACTGTTTTTCAAGCCATACCGCATCATATACCACGTCACCGGTAAAAAAGTGTTCGTGCCGCTCATCGCCGATGGACGCCGCGACATGCAGACCATGTTGCAAAACAGGCTGTTGAGCGCGGAAACTTGAACGTTGACATCCAACCGGCAAGGCTTGATAATTCACAGCAGGCCGGAGGGCGGACGAACCGCCGCGACGGGCCGGTTTTTGACCATTTGAGAGGGCCGCAAGTGTATCGTTTTGTCCAGCGCGCCGCATTCTACGCCATCGCGGCTGTTTTCATTTGCGCCGGCGCCGCCTCGGCCCAGAACGCCGAGTCCATTAAAATTAACGAGAAGGGCTTCACCGGAAGCGAGGTGTGCGGCAAGTGCCACACCAAGATATACACCCAGTGGAAGGACGGAATGCACGCCCAGGCCACGTCCGACCCCATATTCCGCGCCTCATATATGGAAGCGCATTACAAAAGCGGCGGCGAGGCGGTGCGGCTGTGCCTGGTTTGCCATGCCCCCGTGTCACGCCAGACCAAGGGGTATAACCTGGACGTGCCGCCGACATCCGAGGGGATCACGTGCGACTTCTGCCACAGTGTAAAAGGGGTCAACCTTTCAAAGTCCGATCCGTTCGTGATGGACATCGGCCCGGTGAAATACGGCCCGAACAAGAAAGGGGACGTAAAGCAGCACAAGGTGGCGTATTCCAAGACTATAACGGAGGCCTCGTTCTGCGCCTCGTGCCATGAATATTCGAAGAACGGCGTGGCCATCATGTCCACCTACACCGAGTGGAAAAACGGCCCTTACGCCGACGAGGGGAAACCTTGCCAGTATTGCCACATGCCGGAGAGCGCCGGGGAGATTTCCAACAACGTCACCGGGGAGCGCGGGGCGAAGATATATTCCCACAACCCGGCCGGGGGGCATTCGCTGACGCAATTGCAAAAGGCGCTGGCGCTGAAAATCGCCAAGGTGGACCGCACGAAGGACAGGCTGACGGTGAACGTGGACCTGACCAACAACGGCTCCGGCCATCGCGTCCCCACAGGGATACCCACCCGCAAGCTGATCCTATATTGCGAGGTGAAGATACCCGGCGGCAACGTGTACAAGGAAAAGATCATTTACGAAAAGGTTATTTTCGACAAAAACGGGGTGGAGCTGAAATCCGACGCGGACATAATGCTCGGCTACGGAGCCACCATCGCCAAGGACAACCGTATCTATCCAAAAGAGACGCGGCGCGAGAAATTCACCTTCTACGTGCCGGAAGGGAAGAAAGCCAGCGTCACCGCCTGGGTGGACTACCTGTACACCCCCGTGCTCATGCAGGAGACGGAGATGCGCGTGGAGATGAACCGGGACCAGGCGGAGTCCAATCCCTCCATGATGCGTTAAGGCGGGGGGACAAGAGGTGAAAATGGCCGGCGGTATCACTGAAATGATCAACCAGATGGGGGACAAAAGGCGCAATTTCCTTTTGAACCTGGCGCTGGGATTCTTCGGTCTGGTTTCAGCCTTCGGCGCGGTGTATCCGCTGGGGATGTACCTGTGGCCCAGGGAGGAAAAAAAGGAAGGGAAGGGCGCCCGTTCGATGAAGGTGCCCTCCTCGGAGGCTCCCATCGGCGAAGCGAAATTCTTCCGGTTTCTCAACAAGCCGGCCGTGATAATCCGCCCGAACGAACAGGAACTTTACGCCCTTTCGGCCATATGCACCCATCTTGGATGCGTGGTCAAATGGAACGAAGCTTCCAAGGAGCTTCAATGCCCATGTCACGGCGGCCGGTTCGACGTGAAGGGGACAGTGCTCGGCGGCCCGCCTCCAAAGGCGCTGGCCAGCTATTCGGCGCGGCTTGAAAACGAATACATCGTGATAGAGGAGGCCTGACGGCGCGCCATGGAGATGAACACGCTGGAACTCGGGCCCATAAAGATCAGGAACAGGCATGTGATCCGCCTTTTCGCCGCCCTGGACGACAGGCTGGGGATACGGGAAATATTGAACGCGGAAGTGTTCGAGAAAATATCCCCGGCGTACCTTGGGCTGTGGTCATGCTTCGGCGGGATCAGCTTTTTCCTTTTCATAAACCAGGTGGTCACCGGGATGCTTCTGATGGTGTACTACCAGCCGACGATAGAACAGGCGCACGCATCCGTGGCGCATATCATGAACGAAGTGCCCTTCGGCTGGCTCATCCGCGGCCTGCACTCATGGGGGGCAAACCTGATGGTGATCACCATCATAATCCACATGGCCAAGATATTCGTTTACGGGATATACAAGGCCCCACGGGAGCTTAATTGGGTGGTGGGGATCACGCTTCTGCTCCTTTCGATGGGGCTGGCGTTCACTGGCTACCTGCTGCCATGGACCCAGCTTGCGTACTGGGCCACAGTCGTGGGCACGGAGACGCCGTCGGCGGTCCCTGTCATCGGCGAATACATAAGGTTCGCGATGAGGGGAGGGGAGGACATCTCCCAGGTGACGCTGACGAGATTTTTCGCGGTGCACGTGATAATACTCCCGGCGGTGACCGCCGGGGTGATCGGGGCGCATCTCCTGCAGATACGAAGGCAGGGGATTTCAGGCCCGCTATAGAAAGAGGTCTATCCGCATGTCAGGCGAGCACGATTTTATGAGGAAGAAGGAGTTCGAGGTAAAGGAACTCCCCATGGAGGAGAAAAAACGCCTCATCCGGGAGGGGAAGGCCCACTGGTTCTTCCCGCACCATGTGATGGAACAGCTTGTGATCTGCGGCGTGATAGTGATGATCCTGATAACGTTGTCCACGATAATGCCGGCGCATCTTGGCCCGAAGGCAGACCCCTTCGACACGCCTGCCCACATCAAGCCGGAATGGTATTTTCTCCCGGCGTTCTACAGCCTCAAATTCGCCCAGTATTTCGAGTTTCTCGGCTCTTGGGCGCCCAAGATACTGGGGATCGCCATGCAGGGGGCGGCGGTGACGGCCTTGCTGCTTGTTCCTTTCATAGACCTGGGCGGTCCGGAGCGCAATTACAGGAAACGCCCCATCGCCATGGCCGTCGGCGGCGTCTCCGCGCTTATCACGGTGATTTTTGGCCTGATCGGCTGGCTGGGGTAAGTTGTCATTCTGAGCCTCAGGGGAAGAATCTCCTTTAAGTAAAGGAGACCCTTCACTTCGTTCAGGGTGACAATGTATCTTCATGCTTCCACGTGGCCGCCTCGGGCTGTTGCCCAAAAGGTAAAACACGCGAAACGAACGCTGTCCGGGGTGTTCTTCGCCCCGGACTCTTTGTTTATACAAGCATTATGCACTCGACTTTGGGACATCGGGGTGAAGAACACCCCGATGAGCATTTGGGCAACAGCCCGGCCTGACCACGGTTCCGCTCACTGGCCGGCGTGATCCCGATTATCCGGGGACGGCTTCCGGGATGACGGCGTAGTAAAAAAACTTGCGCTATTACGTAATGCGTAATACAATTGGTTTGTGGAATGATCAAAAGCTTCGCGGACAGGGACACCGAAAGGCTGTTTAAACGCCAACGGCCACGGCGCATACCTTCCGGCATATGGAAGCGGGCGCATAACAAGCTTTTGTCGCTTCATGCCACGGAGGATTTGAACAGCCTATCTTCACCACCGGGAAACCGGCTTGAACGGCTGGAGGGGGACAGAAAGGGATTGTGGAGTGTCCGGATCAACAGCCAATGGCGGATATGCTTTCAATGGGAGGAAGGGAACGCTTTTGATGTTGAGGTATGCGATTATCATTAGCCTGGAATGATGGAGATTGAATAATGCCCAAGACCATTTTCCCGCCGGTTTCGCCGGGGGAGATTCTTAAAGAAGAATTTTTAGAGCCGTTGGGAATGAGCCAGAACGCCCTTGCGAGGGCGATCTGCGTCCCGCCGGGGCGGATCAACGAAATACTGCTCGGCAAAAGGACGATCTCGGCGGACACGGCCTTGCGCCTGGCCCGGTATTTCAACACAACGCCCGGATTCTGGATGAACCTGCAGAGCCATTATGATATCGAATGCGCCATGGAGAAAGGCGGCAAGAAGATACGGGAGATAAAGCCGATGAGGCGTGAAGCTGTGGGCGGGTGAATACTATTTTCCCCACCCCTCCCTTGAGGGGTGAAGAAACGCTTATGATAAATTACGCTTGCTCTTAATGCTTCCCCTCTTCCTTATGATGCTTTAGCTGCGATAAATCTTTCCCCGAATAGCTCATGTGCGAAGGGAGCAGCGGATCGCCGGGCATATGGCCGGACAATAGCATTGTCCAGTAAATGTACTTGAACGCCATCTTGCCCCAATGGTTGAGCCGGGTCTCTTTCAATAGCGACATGGGGCCGACTCCGGGAATCGGGAACGTGCCGGGGAGCGGTTCGGTGTCGTAATTAAAATCAAAAAGCAGCGCCTTGTGGAACCCTGATTCGATGAAACAGTTGGAATGGCCGTCAAAATCGGCTATGGGCTCTTTACCCTCAATCTCGCGCAACAGGTTGGCCTCCACAATCTCCGCCTCGAAATGCGCCACGGAGCCTGCCTTTGATGTCGGCACGTTCGTATTGTCCCCTATAGCGTAGATGCGTTCCGCCTTTTTCACCTTCAGCGTCTTGTCGTCCGTCACGGCGTAGCCCACGCCGTTGCCCAGGCCGGAATCCTCGATCACCTCCGGACCGAGGTTGGGCGCTATGGCCACCAGCAGGTCGTAATCCACTTTCCCGCCCCCATACGAGCTAATTGTTTTAGCGTTGTGGTCCACTTCGGATATGGCGAAATTGGGGACTATCTTGATGTTTTTCTCCTCCGCGATCTTGCCCAGCGCATGGGACGCCACAGGTTTTGTGAATGCCCCGGTAAGCGGCGTCACAAGGTCTATCTCCACCTTGTCCCGTATCCCTTTTTTGTGGAAATAGTAATCGGCCAGGAACACGAACTCTATGGGGGCGACCGGGCACTTTATCGGCATGTCCGCTATGTTAAGGACAAGCCTCCCTTCCTTCATCGTCTCCAGCCTGTCCTGGAGGGCCAGCGCCCCTTCCATGGTGTAGAAGGTGAATACGTTTTTACCCATCCCTTCGGAAAGCCCCTCCACCTCGCCGGGGCGCACGTCGCACCCCATCGCCAGGATCAGCCAGTCGTAATCGAAATTGCCGCCGGTGGTCTCCACCCTGCGGTTTTGATGGTCGATAAGCTTCACCTCCGCGTTGACGAACCTTGCGGCGGAGGGGATGTGCTTTGCCGCCGGATGGACCACGTCGCTTTTGCTGTTGTATCCATACAGTCTGAAGGGGAGGAACAGGAAACCGGGCTGATAGTAATGCTCGGCGCTTTTGTCTATTACTGTGATGGCCCATTCTTTCATGGACAGTTTCCGGGTGAGCGTGTTGGCCAGAATGGTCCCGCCGGTCCCGGCGCCAAGGATCAAGATGTTTTTCAATGTACCCCCCTTTTTGGCAGGGGCACGGCGCGCCGTGCCCCTACGACATAGATAGTCTTTTGCCGCGTTGGATTCCGCCTTTCCATTTTTTTTACAAAATATCGTCAATGGCTATTACAATTGAAACTCGCTTTTTTTAATGTTTAACTATCGCGGAACCGGATGAAATTCCAGAACGTGCGGGTTGTCTCCTTCGGCTATGTGCTGCCGCCAAACGTGGTGACATCGGCCATGATAGAACAGAGGCTTGCGCCGCTGTACGAGCGTTTGAGGCTTCCGGCCGGACGGCTGGAGCTTATGACCGGGATAAAGGAACGCAGGTTCTGGAACCCCGGCGCGCGGCCAAGCTCGGTTGCGGTGGAGGCGGGGCATAAGGCAATTGAGGCATCCGGCATCCCGATGGAGAAGTTCGGCGCGCTGTTCCACGCCTCCGTCTGCCGCGATTTTCTGGAGCCGGCCACCGCCTGCGTGGACCATCATGGCCTGGGCCTGCCGCCAAAGTGCGCCATATTCGATATTTCAAACGCATGTCTCGGCGTTATTAACGGCATGCTCACCGTGGCGAACATGATCGAACTTGGGCAGGTGGAGGCGGGGATAATCGTGGCCGGGGAGATGGGGGAATCCCTCGTGGAAAGCACCATCAAGGCCTTGCTTGACGATAAGAACGCCACCCGGCAGAGCATCAAGCCGGCGTTCGCTTCGCTCACCATCGGTTCGGGCGCGGTGGCTGTCGTGATGGCAAGTTCGAAACTTGCGCCCAACGGGCACAAATTGCTCGGCGGATCCGTCCGGTCGGCCACGGCCGCAAGCGAGCTTTGCAAAAGCGACCAGGACAGGGGTTTTGGCGACGGGGCCGCTCCGCTGATGCAGACCGATTCAGAGGGATTGCTGCAGGCTGGATGCGCCCTTGCGGCGGAAACGTGGAAAGATTTCACGGCGGAGATGGGGATGACGGCGGACCACATCTCTCGCTCGTTCACCCACCAGGTGGGGGTGGCGCATCGCAACCTTCTATACAAGTCCATCGGTGTGGACGTGGAAAAGGATTTTGCGACGCTGGAGTTTCTGGGCAACGTGGGTTCTGTATCGCTGCCGGTCACTTTGGCCATCGGCGCCGAACGCGGCATATTGAAAAAAGGGGACACGGCGGCGCTGCTTGGCATCGGCTCCGGGCTGAACTGCATGATGATGGCTCTGGAGTGGTGAGAAAGCAGATGGGAATTTATAACCACGGAGGCACAGAGGCGCAGAGAGAAGAGGGGACGGATTATCTTTACCTCTGTGACTCTGTGTCTCTGTGGTGAGAATGTACTTCTTGCCATGGCGTTGAATTTAAACGATATCTCCAACGAATATCCGTTCACGCCCAAAAGGTTCGACCTGGGCGGTGTCTCCATGAGCTATCTGGACGAGGGGCCGCCTCAGGCGCATACGGTGGTGATGCTGCATGGCAACCCCACATGGTCGTTCTATTACCGCAAGCTCGTTTCCGCGCTCTCCGGCGGATACAGGGTGATAGTTCCGGATCATATCGGCTGCGGCCTTTCGGACAAGCCCCAGGACTACGATTACACTCTAAAATCCCGCGTCGAAGCGCTCACAAAGCTTCTGGAGGGGCTTGGAATCGGGCGCATGTCCATGGCCGTGCACGATTGGGGCGGGGCCATCGGAATGGGATACGCCGTGGAGCATGCCGACAAAATAGCGTCGTTTGTGATTTTCAACACCGCCGCCTTCGTCTCGCAAAAGATACCGGGCCGGATAGACCTCCTGCGCCTTCCGTTCATCGGCGAGGCGGCGATACGCGGCCTTAACGTTTTCGCCCTTTCGGCCATAAAGCTCCGGATGGCCACGCTAAAGCCGGAACGCTTCACCAGCGAGGTGACGCGGGGCTATCTTGGCCCATACGATTCGTGGGCGAACAGGATCGCCATCGCAAGGTTCGTGGCGGACATCCCGATGGACCATTCACACCCTTCATACCGGCTGCTAAAGTCCATCGGCGACAGGCTCCACCTTTTCGAGAACACCCCGTCGCTTCTGGTCTGGGGCAAAGGGGATTTCTGTTTCGACGAATCGTTCCTCGCCGAATGGCTCAAAAGGCTGAAAAACGTGGAGGCCCACATGTTCGAGGACGCGGGGCACTATGTGGTGGAGGACGCGCACGAGCGGATAATCCCCCTGATGGAATCGTTCCTGGAGCGCAACCGGTGAGCTTTGCGGTCAATATCGCGTCGGTGTTCGCGCAGACGGCGCAAAGGCTGGGGGACAAACCGGCGGTCCATTTGCCATCCGGCCGAGACGGCGGCGGGAAGGTTATCTATAAAACATGGACGTTCCGCCAGCTTAACCAAGAGAGCGACGCTCTGGCCCACGGGCTGACGGCCGCCGGAATAGGGGAGGGGACGCGGACTCTTTTGATGGCGCCACCCGGTTTTAATTTCATCGCCCTGTCGTTCGCTCTATTTAAAGTGGGCGCTGTCCCGGTGCTGATAGATCCGGGGATGGGAAAAATAAACCTGTTAAATTGCGTGGAGCAGGCCGCCCCCGAGGCGATGATCGCCATCCCGAAGGCGCATTTCGCCAGGCTTTTATACCCGGCCAGGTTCAGGTCGGTAAAAACATTCATAACCGTGGGGATCCGCTGGCTTTGGGGCGGATTGTCCATGAACGGCCTTCGCGGCAAGGGACAGGGCGAATACCCCATCGCGCCGGTATCGGAGGAGACAGTGGCGGCGATATTGTTCACCACCGGATCCACCGGGCCGCCCAAGGGGGTGGTGTACACCCACGGGGTGTTCGCTGCGCAGACGCAGCTTATCCGCGACCAGTATGGCGTCACCGATGCCGACGTGGACCTGCCCGCGTTCCCGCTTTTCGCGCTTTTCTCCACGGCGCTGGGGATGTGCGTGGTGATACCGGACATGGACCCCACCCGGCCCGGATCGGTGGACCCGCGCAAGATCGTGGAGGCGATACACGCCAAGTCCGTCACATTCACCTTCGGCTCACCGGCCATATGGCGCCGGGTCAGCGGCCATTGCGCGGACAATGGTATAAAGCTTCCTACACTCAAAAAAGTGCTTATGGCCGGGGCGCCCGTGCCCAATTACATCCACGAACGGCTGTTAAACGGCGTCCTTGCGCCGGACGGGACCACGCACACACCCTTTGGCGCCACAGAATCGCTGCCTGTGTGCGACATCACCGGCAGGGAGGTTTTGGACGAGACCGCCGCCATGACAAGACAGGGGATGGGAGTGTGCGTCGGCAGGCCTGTGCGCGGCGTCACCGTGGAGATAATGGCCATAAACGACGGCGCCGTGGAGGCCTGGGACGATTCGTTGAAGCTTGCGGCGGGGGAGACGGGGGAGATTGTTGTGAGCGGCCCGGTTGTCACCAAATCGTATTTCCGCATGGAAGAGGCCACGCGCAAGGCCAAGATATATGATTCGAAGAGCGGTGTCGTCCGCCACAGGATGGGGGACGTGGGGTATCTGGACGATAAAGGGAGGCTGTGGTTCTGCGGCCGGGTGGCGCATCGCGTGATCACGCGAAACGCCACGTTGTTCACCATCCCTTGCGAGGCGATATTCAACGACCATCCGGACGTCATGCGCACGGCGCTGGTGGGGCTTGGCGATCCGCCAGCGCAGACTCCGGCGCTGATAGTGGAGATGGACCCGGCGCGCCCCGCCAGAGTGATGAAAGCTGTTGAAAAAGAACTTCTGGAGCTTGGCGCGGCAAATCCTGTGACGGCCCAGATAAAGACGATCCTGTTCCATCCGGGATTCCCCACCGACATACGGCATAACGCGAAAATATTCCGCGAAAAACTAAAGGTCTGGGCCGAAGCGCAAAGGCCGGATATGGTTTCCAAACGGTCATGAAAACGCTGGTCACGGGGGGAGGGGGCTTTCTCGGGCGCTACATAGTGGAAAAGCTTGTCGCGCGCGGTGACGAGGTGATAAGCCTCTCACGCAACCATCACCCGGAGCTGGACGCGCTGGGCGTTCGATCCGTCATTTGCGGTGTGGAGGACAGGGAAAAGGTGGTGGCCGCGTGCGAAGGGGTGGACGCTGTGTTCCACGTGGCGGCGAAAGTCGGCGTCGGGGGCGGGTGGAACGATTTTTACGAAACCAACGTCAACGGCACGCGCAACGTGATCCACGCATGCCGGAAAAACGGCGTTAAGCGGCTGGTGTTCACAAGCTCACCTTCCGTGGTGTTCGACGGCAGGCCGCACGAGGGGATTGATGAGACCTATCCATATCCCGAAAAGTTCCTGGCCCATTACCCCCACACAAAGTCCATCGCCGAGCGCGATGTATTGGAAGCCAACGGGCAGAGGGGGCTTCTCACATGCGCCCTGCGGCCGCATCTTGTGTGGGGCCCGCGCGACACGAACCTGATACCGCGCCTGCTAAAACGCTCGGAATCGGGGAGGCTGCGGATTATCGGCGACGGGACGAACATGATAGACACGGTGTATGTGGAGAACGCCGCGGACGCCCACATCGCCGCCGTGGACAAGTTAAGCGAAGGGTCGCCGGTATGCGGCTCGGCGTATTTTATAACGCAGGGCCAGCCCGTTAACTGCTGGGAGTGGATAAACCGGCTGCTTGTAAAGCTTGGCCGGCCGCCGGTGACGAAAAAAGTATCGTTCAATACCGCATACGCCGCCGGGGCCGCGCTGGAGGCCGTTTATTACGTTTTGGGAATAAACGCGGAGCCGCCGATGACGCGGTTTCTGGCCATGCAGCTTGCCATGTCCCATTATTTTTCGATAGACAAAGCGCGCAAGGAACTGGGATACAATCCGGCGGTGAGCGCGGAAGAAGGGCTGGAGCGCCTGGCGGAGTGGATGCGGGGCAAATAGTTTACCACCGTTTCAGTGATGTCATCCCGGAAGCCGTCCCCGGCTATCCGGGATCAGGGCCCCTGCAAAAAACCTGACCCCGGCTCGCGCTTCGCTTGGCCGGGGTGACATTGATGGAAACGCTTTGAGCGCCAGCCCCGAGGCGACCACGGGGAAGCAATAAAAATAACTCTGTGTCTCCTTGGTTCAAAACTCCCCCCTTTACGCAAACCGTATCCTCGTCTATACTTTTAAAATTGTTGTGGAATGTAACAGATCAGGGAATGTGAACTATCGCTAGCGGCTAGCGTTGCGGGAGATAAAAGGAATGCCAAAGCCTAAATACCATGTTTTAATCTGCACAAACCAGCGCCCCGAAGGGCACCCGAGAGGGAGTTGCGGCCAGAAAAACGCCATGGCCGTCTGGCAGAAATTCGCGGACATGCTAAACCGCACCAACATGTACGACAAGGTGTTGATAAGCGGCGTGCGCTCTTGCCTCGGGCCGTGCCAGGTGGGGCCCATTGTTGTGGTGTACCCGGAAAACGTGTGGTACGGCAACGTAAAGGAAGAGGACGTGGAGGACATCTTCAAAAGCCATTTCATGCTGGGCAAACCGGTTGAAAGGCTGATCCTGCCCACGGAAGTCTTCGGCTGACCGGCCGGAAAATGGCGCGGTCAAGGGACGACACGGAAAGACTGGAAGACCAGCTCTTGGCGCCATACGCCTCCAAAACGCGGGATTCCAGGGGACGCCGCCACCCGGAGGAAGAGCACCCATACCGCACCATATACATGCGCGACCGCGACCGCGTCATCCACAGCGGCGCCTTCCGCCGCCTTGAATACAAAACACAGGTGTTCGTATATCACGAAGGGGACCATTACCGCACGCGGCTGACCCACACCATCGAAGTCTCGCAGATAGCCCGGAGCATGGCCAGGGCGCTCCACCTCAACGAAGACCTTTGCGAGGCGATGGCGCTCAGCCACGACCTTGGCCACCCGCCGTTCGGCCATTCCGGAGAAAGGGCGCTCGATATTCTGATGAAGGACCATGGAGGGTTCGAGCATAACGCCCACGCGATGCGCATAGTGGACCATATCGAAAACAGGTACCCGGAATTCCGGGGGCTGAACCTGACGTGGGAGACCCGGGAGGCCATCGCCCGGCATTCCAAACGGCCCGATAATCCCATGTTCGCGGAGTTCATGGGGTTCCCGCACCCTTCTATTGAGGCGCAGGTGGCCGACATCGCCGACGAGATAGCCTACAACAGCCACGACCTGGATGACGGGCTGGAGTCCGGCCTGCTAAAGGAGGATGCCCTGAACGATACGGCCCTGTGGAAACGGTTTTACGGCGAAATACCCTCCGAATTCAAAATAACGAAAAGGCACGCGCGCTATCACATGATCCGCAAGATCATAAACGCCCAGGTGAGCGACGCTGTGTTCCATACCGAATCGGAAATTGAAAGGCATTCCATCACAAGCCCGGACGGCGCGAGAAATTGCAAAGAGCATTCATGCGGGTTTTCGGACGAGATGAGCAAGGACCATATGGAGCTTAAAAAGTTCCTGCGGGACAACATGTACAAAAGCTACCGGGTTATCCGGATGGAGGAGAAGGCGCACGAGATCGTCACAAGGCTTTTCGAGAAATACGCCCACAGGCCGGAGATATTGCCGCCGCGCGTCCAGCGCCAGTTGGAATTCGAGGACCGCAGCCGGCTTATCTGCGACTATATCGCCGGAATGACGGACAAATACGCGCTGGAGGAATACCAGAAGCTTTTCGACCCCATGTCGAAGGTGTGAGCCTTTTTCAGTCTCCCAGAAGCTTCGTCCAGACGAACCAGCCGACGATCATGAAAAAGGCCAGGATGGCCATGATGAACGGGCCGGTGTTCGTGATCGAATCGTTCCTCAATACGGCCGCTGTGAGCCCAAGATACAGGATCGCCGGAACATACATCATAAGCATCTGCCCCAGGCCTGTGGTCTTTGGATAGCTTATCAGCCCGACGATGACAAGGACGGGGACAAGCACGAAAGGATTGAGTATCAAATCGCCGATGCTCATGGTGGTGATCCATGTCATAAGCCTGTCAAACGTAACGTGGTCTATGAAATACTGGATGTCTTCAGACATTTGATCGCCGCCGAGTTAATTATTGCCGTTGAAGTAAACGATAGATTGAATGCCATTGGTTGTCAATAGCCTATGACGCTCAAAAAATCAGCCGGCTTGACGATTCTGACCGGCTCAATCTCCTTGAAGTATCGCATATCGCAATATCGCCGCTGACAATGTAACTGACGCCCACCCCCTCGGCCCTTCGGGCCACTCCCCCTCGGGCAGGGGAAGAAAAGCAAAAAAAACTTCGGCGCACCGCCACTTATCAAGGGTGAGAAAAAGAATCGCCCCCATGACGCCGATGATATATTAGCGGCTGGAGGTTTTTTATGCAGATAGTCCGTGGAGTCCGCAACCTTGCGGAAAAGCCGGTGCGGCCCGTGGTGACCCTTGGCAATTTCGACGGGGTGCATATCGGCCACCAGGTGATCTTCTCCAAGGTCATCGCAAAGGCCGGGGAAACCGGCGGAACATCGGTAGTCTATACCTTCGATCCGCACCCGCTCAAAATACTCGCTCCGGAGCAAAGCCCCAACCTGCTCACCACCTTCAAGAAAAAAATGGAGCTTATCGCGGCATGCGGAATAGACATGACCATTTGCGCCGATTTCAACCGCAGTTTCGCCCTGATGCACCCGCGAGACTTCGCCCTCAAGCTCAAAAACGGACTTGCGATGGAATCAGTTTACGTCGGGCATGACTATTCGTTCGGCCAGGCAAAGGCCGGCACCATAGACTATCTTAAAAAGATGGGGGAGGAGATGGGCTTTGCCGTGGAGGTGGTGGACGCGGTGAATGTGGACGGCCAGCGTGTGTCGTCCAGCGCGATACGCAACCTTGTGGGGGAAGGGGACGTGGGCGGGGCGGCGAAGCGGCTTGGCAGGCTTTACTCCATCGCCGGAAAAGTTGTCTCCGGCCACAGGCGCGGCAAGGCCATAGGGTTCCCGACCGCCAATATTGAAACGCCGTACGAGGTGATCCCGGCGGTGGGGGTGTACGCGGTATTCGCCCGGCTGGGGCGGGGGGAATGGTTTGAGGGGGTTGTCAACGTTGGATACAACCCCACATTCAACCGGGACGACTTGATCGTGGAGGCCCACCTTATTGACCACGATGAGGACCTTTATGGAGGCGAGATGGAGATATATTTCGCCGGCAGGCTGCGGGACGAGAAAAAGTTTTCCGGCGTGGAAGAGTTAAAGGCCCAGATAGCCTCGGACATCGGCGCGGCCCGGTCCATATTGCTGGATGTCAGGAACAGCGGGGCCGTCATAGATCCTGTGGCGGAAACGGGGCTCAAATAATTATCTTTTGACAGTTATTATACCACTTTGAACGCCGGGCGTGGGGGCCACCGCGTTATCCCATTATATTTTTACGCCATGCCTCTTGATCGGTAATAAAATGAAGGTAGCCTGACAATCTCCCGAGGGTATAATGCCGTACTCCAGCATTCAACGCAAGGTGGCCGTTTACACATGGTGGATTGTGTCCTTGTGGACGGTCATCATCGTGGGGCTCACATGGTGGGACATAGCCACAATCCGTGAATTCACCAGGGCCAAAGCTATTGGCGAGGCCAGGGCCAACTTCCAGAAAGACCTGATATTCAGGGACTGGGCCACTTCACACGGCGGTGTTTATGTGCCGATTGACGAAAGCACTCCTTCCAACCAATACCTGGAAATAGTGGACCGTGACATCACCACGCCATCCGGCGTCCGGCTCACCCTCATGAACCCGGCCTATATGATGCGCCAGATAAACGATATTTATAACAAGGCCGGCATGGGATATATCCATCTGACCAGCCTGAAGCTTTTGAACCCCAACAACAAGCCGGATCCGTGGGAGGAAGCCGCGCTCAAATCATTTGAACTGGGGAAGACCGAAGCGATGGGGGAAATGGACATCGGCGGCGCTCCCCACATGCGGATAATGCGCCCCATCAAAGTGGTGCAGGGCTGTCTTAAATGCCACGCCAGTTTCGGTTACAAAGTGGGGGACATCCGTGGCGGCATCAGCGTGGCCGTGGCGATGGACGGACATTACAGGCGCCAACGCCACGATATCATTCAACGGTCCACCTCAATGGGGATCGTGTGGATATTCGGGTTCGTCCTTGTTTTGGGAGGGTCGGCCGGGCTGCGAATGGAGATGTCCAGGAGGGAACAGGCGGAAATGGACCTGCTCCGCCACAAGGAGAGCCTGGAGGACCAGGTGAAGGAACGCACGGCGGACCTGAACAAGCTCAACGATGAATTGAAAAAAGAGATCGTTGAAAGGCAGAAGGAAAGTGTCCTAAACTTAGTTGAAACGAAGGTATGACCTCACCTGCTACCATGTTTTTGAACGAAAACAACGGAAAGCAAGGAGGTCACATGAAAAGAGTAAACGGTAACGGGAAAACTGGCAAGGGAAGAATGGATT
>JACRLM010000033.1 GCA_016235255.1 Nitrospinota bacterium
AAATTCTACAGATTCTGAGCCTCACAATGTTCGAGAAAACCCCGTTGGATCAACTGCTTGCGGAAACTGTCATAAACGGATTTCAGCCGGTTTCAGACAATCAGCTGTTTTTGTTCGACTAACGTTGGGACACTAGTGATATAAACATATGGTTCTCGCAGCATGATTTATGGAGTACCGATGTTGCCAGTTCGGGCATGTTGGGCATCCCTCACACTATTTTACGGTTAATCCTTGTATGTTACCTGCTTTGGGCTATTTATTGGACTGGGGCGGCGTTTCTCCGATTGATGGAAAGTGGCGGGGAGCGCATTGTTTCAGGATTTATCGAGAGAATCATCATAGGTTTTTTCACTGGCGCGGCGATCTTCAGGATCGTTATGCTGCTTTTGGGATACGCCAATCTTTACTACCGGCCAGCCGTTGTCCTCATATTATCGCCAATACTGCTGTTGTCATTTAATTCCCTGTTGGAAATGGCAAGAGAAGGGTTCAAGAGGGCCGCGGATTTATATGCCACTAGCCGTTTTGGCGGGAAAACACAGCTGCTTGCGCTAGGAGGCGCGTGGGGTTTCTGTGTCTTCGTGTTGTTTGTTAAATTCAGCCTTTATGATGGGGATGGAGATTATATAACTCACTACGGCCCATTCTATGATGAGGTGATATTTAACCACGGAATAAAGCCGAATTCCTGGTGGTATCAATATTATTATTCCCGTGGAGCAGGCATCACATATCTGGGCATGTTATTGACAGACAAGATGGCGCCAGGCCTGATTTCTTTTGCTTTCACGACAATGGCGTCTCTGATAATGTTCTCGCTTACGAAGCGTTTTTCGGGCAGCGTTTCCTGGGGAATGTTGGCCTCGATCTGTTATTTGTCCGCCATGGCTGCGGCGACAACAGTGTTTCCCACAAAGCATCACGAAACTATCGGGCCCACCATCATCTGCCTTGTGTGGATGACGTTGTGGCTTGGGGCCGGAGCCATGAGATTGAGCGCCGCCACTATTATTTCTGGTGTTCTGGGCATGATGTCGCTCGCTATTTTATCGGCGGAGGCGTCCGTGTACGCGCTAGGATTTATGGGAATTTATTTCCTCTGGTTCATAGCCAGCCGAAATCGCCTGGCGGCCTTGGCTCTGGGTGGTTGGATCACCGCTGGAGTGGTGATTGTTGCCGTGAACCTGGTGTTAAATCACTGGTTAACCGGACAGTACCTTATGACGCCATTTCGGTTGTGGTTCCCTAAACATATCGGATGGGAAACATTCGGCCAATTGGTCAGCCCGTATATGCTTTATTATCTGTCAGAAGCCGCCGGGCCGGATCTTGGGAAATATCTAATCGCCGATGTCCCCAATATGGATTCAAAATTCTACGGGCTTGTTCTGTACCTTACGGTTCGCGCGGAGCGGCTTCTCATTCTTTTTCCCAATCCGTATTTATACGCTGTTGCCGGCTGTCTAATTCTTGCAGGGCTGGTTCGCGGCATAAAATCTCGAACTCATCTGACATTCGCCGTTTGGCCGGCTGCGGCCATTTTGTTCCTTGTTTTGGCCTCCTTGCTGGTTGTGAATCAGGCCCAGTCGGTCATACGGGCCAGTGGTTTCGCGGGATTTTTCCTGGTGCTTGCCGGTGTTGCCGCTTATCATTATGGCGCGCTCAATTTGGGGAAGGCGCTGTCAGGCGTTTTCGTCGTTGTTCTCGCTGGTTACGCCTGCGTCATGTCTGTGAAGCAGGGACATACAATAAATAACCGCATAGGCTTTATGTCCGGGCGGACAAACATGTGGGAAGCGGTTGCCGCAGACGGGTGGAAGGACGCCAAGCCCATCATTGAGATAAGGCGGGAGATAGGGATGGATCCGCTGATCGCCTACATGAGTATTAACGGCGCCATCGGCCCTGGATATCTCATCGGACGCGGTTTGCTGAATCCAATATCCTACGCGTACGGGAATAAATGGCACTTGCTTGCATTTGAAGACGCTAAAACGGCCAAAGCGGCATTCAAGGAATTGGGGATCAACTATTTTCTTTTGGATACCGGAGCGCAAATTTACGAATGCGCCGCCTATGCTCCATTGTTTTCTCCGGAAACGCTCAAAAGCTATTTTGACGTTCGATGGAGCAACGGGCAGTTTTATCTGTTGACGTGGAAGGCGGCGGAGGGAACATACACGCCTGTTACCGATTCACTGGTGGAGCAATGGTCCACAGAGCGTGGGAAAAGCGAAAATGTCGCCAAAAGTTTCTGTAACAAGCTTAAGATGATATACGACGCCAATCATGGCAGCGTGAAAGAAATCAAGGTCCCTGACAATTTGCCTTCCGCGACATCTCTGCCGGCGCATATTTTGCTCTACCAGCAGACGAAATGACATGGACTTTTCGATCTCGCCGTTTTTTCCGGTGTTTCGGCAAGCGCGGCTTATGGCGCCAATTGTCCATGATCGTGTTCTCTTTCCTCGCCCCCGATAGACCATTGGCAGAAGAAAATCCACGCATACCATCATTCCAAGGCGCCGCGGACTAAATCCAGCTTGGGTGGTAATTTAAAGATATTTAAGCGGTCCTGCGGCGTCTTTTGCGTCTCGCTGCGCAGGGGAGGGGAGTGGCGCGAAACGTTGTCTATGCGTTGCGCCTGTAAACACGGTTGGCGATCCGGCGGATCATTATGTCCAGTAGCGTGTGTCCCACGGACAGGAAATTCTTCATCGTCAGCGAGCGGGACGGCGCGCGGTTGATCGCCGGCACCGAGACCTCGATGTAGCTGGCCCCGGAATCCAGGAGCATGCACAGGATGTCCGCCTGAAAGCCGAAGCCGCGCGTGTTCGGATGCCAGCGCATGACATTGTGGCGCAAATGTATGGCCAGCCCGTTGTAATAGGTGATGTAGTGCCCGCTCACCATGTTCACAAGCTGCGTGTACAGCCGCGACAGGCGCTTGCGGAAGGCGCCCTTGCCGGGAACGCTTGCATGGTTGGGGATAATTGTGTCGGCCTTGCCGATAAGGCTGCAGATGCTGATTATGCTTTCGATCGGCTCCGGATTGTCCCCGCAGAACAGCCTGTAGTATTTGCCCTTGCCAAGGAAGGCGGCGTCGATATAGTTCTGGGCGAGCCCCTTGTTCACAAGGTTCCGCTTGAGTATCATCTTTTTGTCAGGGTGGCTGTCTATATACTCCCTGACAATGCCGGCCGAATCGTCGCTTGAATTGTCGTCTATCACGATTATTTCATACGTAATGCCAACCTGGCCCAGGGCGCTGGTTATGGCGTCGAGCGTATGCGCGATATATTCAGATTCGTTATAGCACGACACAAACGCCGTCAGATCCAGACGGGAACCGGCCGACGGGTCTATCAGCCTTCCCACTTCGTGGTCTTCAAGCGCCGCTTTAGATATAGTGATCTCGCAAACGGAATTTCTTCCGGACATGCCCGTTTCCATAATCATACAGCGTTCCTCCGCCGTTCGCCCGGCGCCGCTATTGTCCTGCTTTGCAACAATGCATCATCGTGCAAACCAGACCGCCCTGTCAATTTGAAAATCGCTCAACAATGGACGCTGATAGCAGCTGTAAACCACAAATTTGCTGTCGTAATGGCCGGGATCGAATTCGTACATTCCCTTGAAAGGACCGCTGATTCCGGCGTCCACCCTGCCGTTAAAAACATTTTCGCCCCCTGCAAACTCGCCCATGAAAGTCCCCTTCCACAGAAATCCTTCAATCAATAATACCGACTTGCGGCCGATATCACCGATTTTAATCTCCAGAATGTCCGCGCAATCATTCCAGTCCCTAGACACGCCTTCGTAAAATATCTTTCCGTCCTTCCTTGACGTCCTTTCCTTGTCCAGGATATTGATGTCCGCCGCCTTCACAACAGGCGGAACCTCAACGTTCTGGAAATTATAAATGTATCTTATGGAATTGACCGGGTGGTTTTCCCGCGAATACTGGTATGAATAAAGGACATTCACCGCCACCTCATAAACGGCCAGGAGCGCGATAACCGAAAAAACGGAAAGCCTCCATGCTTTGCTGAAATTCACGTTGGCAAGGACCGACACCCCGGCGGCGGAGCTTAGGACAATGAACGGGTACATGTCATGCAAATACCTGAAGTCCAGGGAGCCAAAGCCCAAAACAGGGGCCGCGCCGCAAAACGCCGAAAGTATGATCAGGTAGCTGTAATTGATGAACGACCTTAGCCGGTGATAAATTCCAGCCAATCCCGCAATTGCCAGGAGCAACAGCAACGGGGCGCTGGCGGTCATGCTGATAAACGGCCTGTGGGACGCGGACCATCTGTTCTCTGGAAACGGCGTGACGTTCCGGGCCGGGAGTATCCATGGATACTCCCGCGAGAACCCGATTTTGTCCGGCGCGAAATAGTTATAAACGTTGCTTCGCACGTTGTAGATAGTGATGGACTGGAAATTCTTGTCGTTATGGGCCGCCCTGAGCATCTCCGCGGAGGCCTTGTCCACCGGCTGACCGCTGACCGATTCCCATTTCAGATAGTTGACAAACATGAACGACGCCGGCAACGCCAGCGCGCAAAGCAACAGCGCCAGCGGCCGCAATGCCGCGGCTGAACGTTCCACGGCGAAAATCCTTTTGATGTCCAGGCCGGCAGGCATGTCTCTGGTGAAGAAACTTGCCTGCGCGTCCGCGGGAGGGCCCTTTTTCCTCTGGAAAAGTCCGCTCAACAGTCCAAAAAGCGGGATGGCGAAAAAGGCGGCGAAGATTCCCAGCGAGACGGCGAAACGCGTGTGAGCGGCGAAAAGCGCCGCCACGAACGCAAGAAAGACATACCTGCCTGGAGATGATGGCCTGGTCTTGAGCTTAAGCAAAAAGAACAAGGCAATTAAAGTGAAGGTTGAGCCAAGCAAAACGGCCTCGTTATGTATCTCCGGAAATGACAGGAGGAAAATGTTGGTGGATCCCAGACTCAGAACAAGGATATACACTGAGAAAATGAAGGCATTTTTCCCGGTATCGAACTGGCGGCCGAACAGGATCACATGGGTCGTCCTGAGTATACAAACCGCCATCAACAATGCGGCGGCGCTGGCCAGCAGAAATATGACCCTGGACTGGTTGAACCCGTATTCCGGGAACAAAGCGATTACCGGGACCCTTAACAAGGCTGGCGCCAATCCCCAGTATAAATAAGCATTGCCTTTATCATAGAAAGCTTCCGGACGGGCGGCTTCGTCCGGGACGTCCAGGCGCCCCTCCAAAAGACTCTTCGCCTGCGCCTCATAGCGCGGCTGGAACGCCACGGGGGCGAACAGCTTCCATTGCCCCTGGGTCACAATCCAGAACGAAGCGATGAATATCGCGAGGCAGACCGCGGCCAGCGCCGCTTTATAGTTTTTCAACCAGGCTCCCCTTCGTCAAGGCCGGCGCCAGCCGATTTGCAACGGAGGCGGGGTTATGAACCTGCATGGCAGTCCTGAAAGGCGGGCGGCTATGGACCCGGCGATTGAAGGAGCCAGCGCCACAAAGACATTCCCGCCGTCTGGTATTCCGCCGGGCAGGACAATAGGCCTTCCCATATGCTCCCTGCCGGCGCGGCTCTCATCCTCGTCGACGAAAAACTCTATCTTCCCTTCCATCTGGCTTGCAAGCCAGGTGGACGCGATGGACGTGCCGAAAATCCCGAAGGGGGCTTTATCGCCTGCAAGGCCCGTTGCTGTGTCCACCATGGTTTTCAGCCATGCTGTGTAGCCGGACATCCGGCGATTGACAGTTTCTCCCAGCCCGTCTTCCGTGATTACGGAGGAGTCTGCTCCGGGCCGAAGGGCATCCCCTGCCATAGCCAGCGCCGATATCTCTTTTGGCGCCCAATCCGCCGCGACGGAGACATTGGTGTATCCCGCGCGCTCCAGCAGAATTCTTATGGAAACCGGACTCAGGTGGATCAAATGGTCCGCGATAAGGATATCGAACGGATTCTCATCGATGTTGCACACCTCTATGAACAGCCGCCCGGCCCCGACAATGGGGCGGAGCGCGGCAAGCGCGTCCATGGGCGAGGGGAAATGCTCCAGGGAGTGGATCATGGTCACCAGATCAAATGAAGTGTTTATGGCGGCAAGGGGGCCTGTGTACAATTTTGCGAAACCGGGAACGTCCGGCAACTGGAGCGGCGCCCCCTCCAGTTCATGCCCGCTCAAGGACCATCCCTCAAGCGCGGCGCTCATGGCCCGGATTGTCGCCCCGTTTCCGCAGCCCACGTCGAGAGCGGTTCCTTTCCCGCCAAATCCGCAGGCGGCGGCAAGCCGCCCGATTATCACTTCGCTGCGCCGCCTCGGGACGCCGGAGGCGCGGTCGAAAACAATCTGCTCTTCGCCGCCGGACTGATAATACACCTTATACCCGGAGTAAATCTCCCTGATCTCCCGCAGCCATTCGCCGTCGGGAAGCTTCTGGACGCCTCCGCAGGCCATGCACACAAAAAGCCGGCCGCCGGCCGGATAGCCCCGGCAGTCCGACGTGATGCGGGGAAGCGAATCGAAGCCTTCCACCGCGCGCAGCCTTTGCGCGCCGCATATCTGGCAGATCGGGCCGCCGCTGTTTTGTGTCTGTCCGCCCATATTAATTTTCACCGGAAAGGTTGGCCAGCATCTCTTCCAGAGGCTCCGGCGGGATTCCAAGCGCTCCGCTCGTCCGTTCCATCCCAAGCGCGGGATACCTTGGGCTGAAAAGCACCTTTACCCCGGCGTCCGAAGACGAGCATTGCCGCACCAGGGATGGATCGGCCCCTATACTCGCCGCCAGCCTGCCGGCGAAATCCGCGTATGACAGTTCCTCCGAGCCGGAAACATGGAAGATTCCGGACAATCCGCTGGAGGCGATCGCCAGCAAAGAACCAGTCACGTGCCCGAGGGAGATGGGGGACATCAGCAGGTCGGTGAAAGCCATGCACGGATTCCCCGCTTGAAGATGTTTCAAGAATTCAGAGGCCATTCCAGAGCGCGCCGACAATGTTTTGGTTATTCTCACAATGATAATATTATCACCTCCGCCCATGGACAACAGCCCTTCTTCCACCTCGGCCTTCTGCCGCCCGTATTCGACGACCGGGCAACGGGCGCAATTCTCGTCCGGATGAGGCGTGCCGCCGTCGAAGACCGCGTTGCTGGACAAAAACACGACCTTTGCCCCGGAGCCGAGAAGCTTGCGGGCCAGCAAAAGGGTATTGGTGACGTTCACCAGGCGGGTCCGCCCCGGATCGGCCTCGCACGCCGCCAGGCTGGTGATTCCGGCGCAAAGGAAAGCGACGGAACACCGCCCGGATCCAATATCAATATTATTACCATCGGCAAGGTCGAGAAAACGGAGGCCCGTCCCGGTCCGCTCTTTGCGCCGGGTGGTCCCGGCCACCTGTGCCCCGGACTTTTTCAGGGCTTCGAACAGGCTGGATCCGATAAGCCCGCCGGCGCCGGCCACAAGATAAGACAGATCGCTCATATATTAATCCGCCATTCCATCGCCGCCGGATCCGGCGCTGACATGAAAGGCCTGGTCAAAGTCATCCTTCATGAGGGGAATCAGGGACGGCATTGGACCGGATCAGCGAGAAATACAAGGTCTCCCTGCCAAACCAGTGCTTGAAATTCTCCATCTCTGACAAGGCGGAAGGGGTGACCTCGGGGGAGTCCAGCGCCCGGATCGCCTCGTCAATGGCCGCGCCCATTTCTCCGGAGACGGTATTGACATTGTCCTTTATCCGCCGTAATAGAATTATGATCTCGTCATATTTGGCCGATGGAACCTCAGCCCGGCCCATTGCGTCAATTCCGGCCAAAGCGGAAAGCAACGCGGCGGCAAGTCCGCTTAATTGAGCGTTGAGCCCGGCGTCCCTTTCTGGAAATGTCCTCCGATAGTCCAGAAAATTGTGCGTCAACCGCTCATAGCATTCCAGGGCATTCTCGTTCTTTTTCTTTCCTTCGCCGGTGAGCTGCTTGAACCAGCGCCACTCCGTGATAAAACCAGGGCTGGACCCAAAGACCGTAAAGCCTTTTGGCGCCGCTTCCTGGAGGATCATTTCCAGGGTGAGCCCCTGGACCAAATAGGTCGGATTCACCATATTGTCCTTCACCCAGTCCTCATGGCGCCTGGTCATCCCGGCTATCGTCCGCAGGTGGGGGGAGAACGCTTCCAGCGCCATCGCCACCCGTGTTTGATAATCGTCCGGCTTTCCGGCGGACATCTTCTGGACAAGCCCGTAGCGGATAAGGTTTGGCAGCCATCCTGCGATGGACAGGGCCGTGAGGACCATTGCGCCGCCCGGGGCCACGAGGTCCGCTATTGTCCCGGCAAGGGAACGCTCATGATCGGAAGCCCCCAGCCAGTTCTCGCAGATCACCACGTCGAATTTCCCGCCGGAGCCGTATTCCTCCAGCGTCACAGGCAGCACTTCAGGCCGGGTATGCGGGAAATTAAAATCGGCGTATGTCCCTTCAATCTGCTTCAAGGCTGCCGGGTTAGGCTCGATGATGACGTACTTTGAAGGAAGCTGCATTGAAACATACAAGCTGTTCTGGCCTGATCCGGCAGCTATTTCCAGGACTTTTGCGCCGCGGAACATAAGTCCGGGCAAACCGAGCATGTCGTAGAGTGACTGTCTGCGCTCCAGATGCTCCTGCACGCTGGACGCAAGGTAATGCACCGGGGATATCCCGCACGCGGTGTAATAATTAAGTAAAGACAATATGCTTTCTCTCAAAAGTTGGAGATGCATTATAACATTTATTCTAAATTCGCCGACGCCATGTTCTTCGCCGCGCATTGTCCTGATTGACCGGGACTTAAGCTTCAGACGGCAATGGCTCCATGGATCGGACGGACCGTAAAATTGGAAAAAAGCGCCCGAAAGAATATGTTGGAAAATCAGGGCCGCTACATCAACCGCCCCTCCGGGTAAGATTTGCGGCGCCAAAATGAAAACGCGCAAAGGGGTTGAAAGGCAATAATATGGGATTAAAAGCCATTTCAGACTGGGTATCGCTTAAGCGTCAGGATTGGTTCCCCGGCGAGGGCGTCCGCCGGAAAACCTTCACGTTGAATTTCGATTCCTGGATTCGCAAGAGCGGGGGAAATGGATGCAAAAGCTTTCCTGGATCGGCCAATAGGGCGAAGAATTTTCCGCGGTTTGCCCGGCTGGAGTTGGAGCCGTTCCCGAAAACGAAGTTAATTAAGCGTTATCCTTTGCCTCAGGAAGCTTTTCCCGCTCTGCGTCCATGGATTTTGAACTTAGCTGTTCCCTGAAATTTTTTATGCCTTTGCCAAGCCCGCCGCCGATTTCCGGCAGCCGTTTGGCCCCGAATACAAGCAGGACCAAAAGCAGAATAACCATCATCTCAGGCATCCCCAAACCCATCATTGCGATATCCTTCCATGTTGATTTTTAGCAAGACTTGAATGGTTTAAGCGCATTTATCCTCCAACCCCGATCATGCGGGGCTTTAATGCGCTGTCGCCGTTGGCTCCGCCATGAGAGCTGTTTTTTTCGAGCAAAGCCGGCAGGACGGCGGACGCAATATCTTCATCATCCGCTCCGGAACGTATCATCTGCCCGATGTCCAGGGCGGTTCCGCCGAAAAGGCATGTTAAAAGCTTTCCGCCCGAAGTAAGGCGCATCCTGTTGCAGGCGCCGCAAAAATGGCGGCTCATCGCCGAGATAAAGCCAAGTTCCCCTTTTGCCCCCTCAAGCCTGTAAACTTCCGCTGGGCCGCTCCAAGGGCGGGATTCAACACGTAAAAGAGGCCCAAGCGGGGTGATGTTCCGCTTTATTTCGCTCGCCGGGATGAACTTGTCCTCGTTCCAGTAATCACCGGACGCGGGCATCAGCTCTATGAACCGTATTTGAGCGTTTATCCCCGTTGATAAGCGCGCGAATTTCATGACTTCATCGCTGTTGACCCCGCGTATCGCGACCATGTTGATTTTTACGGATTCAAATCCGGCGCGCAACGCGGCCTTTATTCCGCGCATGACATCACCCAATCCCTGACGGCCTGTCAGCCGGGCGTATTTGTCCCTGCTCATCGTGTCCAGGCTTATGTTCACGTTTTTGACACCCGCGGAAACCAGGCTTGCGGACATCGAACGCATCAATATTCCATTTGTGGTGAGGGCGACCCGTTCTATTCCTTCGGTCCGCGCAACCTGCTCTATAAAGTTGATTATTCCTTTTCGCGTCAGCGGCTCGCCTCCCGTCACACGTATCTTGCGGATTCCAAGCCTGGCGAAAACGCGGACCAGGCGGAGCATGTCCTTCAGGGAAAGCATGTCGCAAGGATTGGGTTTGCGGACGTCCGTAACGGGGCGGCAGTATGCGCATGACAGGTTGCACCTGTCAGTCACCGACAGCCGGAGGTACTCGACGCTCCTGCCAGAACCGTCAACAAGTTGGCCGCTCATGGACATCTACGCATGGCCGCAGGCGATGGAATAAGCTCTGCAAGTGTATGCGGCCACCTGATCCCAGGAAAGCGGGGGGGGTTGATCGCTCTTGCCGTAAGGCGCGCCGCCCCGGCCCGAAAGCGCTTCGGTCATGGCGAGGGCCAGCCGCGAGGCTGGATTTTCAACGGCGGTGTTTTCGGATAAATAATCAGGCGAAGTTTTCGCCATTTCAAGCGACACCACCGGCTTGCCAAAAGCGGCTGCCAGCCGGTGGACCGGGCTTTGCGAGATTTTGGAGTACGGCAACACCACAGCGTCGCAGGCCGCCAGATAACGCAACAATTCCAGGAAAGGCACATACCGCAAGTCGAAGTGGACATCCTTGTCCAGATTGCCACGCGTGGCCAGTTCCAACGGGTCCGCGCAACCCTCCACCGGTTGCCCCGCGATCACAAGCTTCGCCTCTGGCACCTGGCATTTGGCCATGGCGAAAGCGCTGACCAGGTTTTCGATGCTTTTTCCCTTGTTCAGGTAGCCGATGAACAGCGCGATTTTCTCCGAGTGGCCCATGCCAAGCGCCAAGCGGGCCTCCTCGCGGCTCACAAGGTTGGCAAGGGTGTCGAAACATACATAATCAGGCACAACCTGTATCCGGGCGGAATCAATTTCGAATATATCCGCAAGGACGTCCTTGCAATAGTCTGAATGGGCGATTATGGCGTCCATCTCATTATATATTCCCGCCCACCATTTGACGTGTGCGAACCTGTTCCTGTGCGGCAGGATGTTGCCGGGGGTATATACGAGCTTGGCCGTGGCCGCCCGCCTGAGCAATTTGAGGAAGGCAAAGCCGATTGCCGCCGATGGAAACCATTTGAAATGCACGATGTCCGGTTTTATCTTCCTTATCAACGCGGCGGCGGAAAGAAAGTCGAAATAAATCCGGATCGAGTTTTTGTCCGAGAAAAGCTTTACGATTTCAAATTTTGCGGGGAGATTGTCCAGCTCATAATCCTTGGCGGTGATGAGGGTGACGTCGCAACCATACTCGGCAAGAGCGCAGCAAAGGCTGTACGCGGACTGGGAAAGCTTGCCCTTGCCGGCGGCTTCCACTATCACCACCTTTTTGACCGCCATGTCAGATTCTGTCCCCCATCAGGCGTTTGCAAGAAAATGGACAATTAAATGTCCCGCCGCCGTTCCAAATCGAGGAGGTCTTGCGGTTATCCACGGCAGCGGGCGCTTTACATGAAAGAAAAATATTCATTCAAAGCCGCATCAAAAGAGTTTAATCGCCAGGGGAGGTATTAACGCCTCCCCTGGCACTTAGTGAGGGTATCAGTCCGTCAGGTCAGTACTCCAACTGCAATCTGGAGAACACAGTCGTGATGTTACGCGACTTGTCCGCGGCGACGGTCATGTGGGACCCGGCGCCCAAAGCGGCGTAATCAACTCCGAACTCAAGATTGAGCGCTTCGCCCAGCTTGTACTTGCCCTGGGCGTAAACGTCCATCCCGATATCCTTTGAAGCGTTCGCCTTGGCGTCGTTGCTCTGGAACCAGCCGGCGGCCAGATATACCCCCAGCTTGTCGCTGACGGGAATGTCCAGGTTGGCCTGCACGGTGGTAAGCCCCATGCCAAGGTTTGCGTTGCCGTAGGAACCACCGTCAATATTGACCGGATCGTCAATGCCGGTGTCCGTCGGCCCCTGGATGTTCAGCTTGCCGGTGTATCCCCAGTAGCCATGGTGCCCGATAAGAGACATCGGGGTGATAAACGAACCAGTGGTCTTTCCAGCCGTGCCGTAATCCTTGTCGCCGGAAGCGTACAGGCCCATGACGCCAAGGGTCATTCCGCTAACGGGAACCTTTGCCTCCACCTTTGCCGCGACACCGTTGGCCTTGTTGTCGCCACCGGAAAGGCTCAAGCTTGAGCCCATGACAAAAGCGTTGAGTTTCACGCCGCCAAGGTCGGTTGCGTAGCGCAGACCGTAAATGGCCAGAGACCCGTCGCCAACACCCTTCTGGATGTCCAGGTAATACACAGAGGCTCCAAGCCCGCCGGCGTCAACGTCGAACACATAGGCGTCCAAGTCGTCCTTCACCTTTGCGCTGTCGGTGGTCATATCGTTCTCGGAGTTTTCAATCAATTTGGCCACCCCGATGCGATACCCTATGCCGCTTATGTCGCCAACAAAGGCCACGGTCAACGGATTGAAGTCCCAATCGCCTGAAAACAGCGTATCGCCGAACTTGTCGGAGACCGGAACCAGTCCCGCCACGCCGATCACATTGTCGGAAAGTTTCGCCTGTATGACCGCGTGGCGAAGGCCCACCGCCGGATCTCCGCTGTTGTTATATCTGGCGTTGCTGGTGTTTTCCTTGATGTGGCCGATATTCAACTGCATGTGCGTAGAAACGTCCTCGTTGATTTTCACATCGAACGTCGGACGGAAGCGAAGCCTGGCGGCGGCGGCGTTCTCGTCGCCGAATGTTTCCGTTTCACTTCTCGAATCGGTGTAATAGTTGATCCTGAACTGGCCGTGATATGTAAGTTCAGGGGCCGCAAACGCCTGGCCTCCGCTCACAAGCAGCAATGCGGCCGCAAACAAAACGGGATAAGCAATCCTGAATAAGCCCTTTTTCGTTTTCATCATTTAATTCGCCTCATAATGTTGACATAATCCTCGTAACCCCTGCTCCTCAAAAAGCTTAAGGCCGCCATCGCTCTGTGTTTAGAGAACAAAGTCAGGCACACCCCCGCTTCACTGATACCCTTTGGACAAAGGACGGAAAAACAACAGCCTTAATAAGCAATGATGGCGCCATGAAGGAATATCGCCGCCTCAAACAGTCTGGTATTCAAATAGAAGCGCGATTATCAAAAGGTTATTGGCAAAATCAATGTGGCGACACAGGCTCCGGCCATCGTTTTACACGCTCGTGTGTTACAAAGAAGACAGGGCCTGTTCCTTTTGGGAACATCGCCGCCAGTTCATCAAGTGAGCTTTATGGATGATCCTCGACCCAATGGCTGCCGTCGGCTGAGAACTCTTTTTTCCAGATGGGAGCGCGTTTTTTCAATTCGTCTATCAACCATTCGCACGCGTCAAAGGCGGACGCCCTGCTTACACATGACGCCCCGACAAACACAATAGGCTCGCCTGACTGGATTTCCCCGATCCTGTGGATTATATGGCAGCACAACACTCCGAATTTTGATTTCGCCTCGCGCTCGAGCTCATCGAGCTTCTTGACGGCCATGGAGGGGTAGCATTCAAACTCCAGCTTGGTTATTTCCATTCCTTTAGAAGGGGATTTGACGGTCCCAACGAATACCGCGACAGCCCCGGCCCTGGCGTCCTTGCGCATAAGTTC
Source organism: Nitrospinota bacterium (assembly GCA_016235255.1). Lineage (NCBI taxonomy): Bacteria > Pseudomonadati > Nitrospinota > Nitrospinota bacterium. The sequence continues at coordinate 13,807 of JACRLM010000033.1, forward strand.
GCGCACCTGATGGTTGACGTCGAACTCCTCGCGCTGAATGACAGCCATCACACGCCACCCGAAAGGGGAGGGAGCACCGCCACCTCGTCCGAATCACACACCTGAGAATCAAGCCCGGACATTTCACCGTTGATGGCGTAAAGCAAGCTTGGAGACTTTAATAGCGATGGGAGCAAAGCCGCATTCTGCGCGGCCTTTTGCAGAAAAAGGTCAAGCTTCACCGATTCGTCCAGCGGGACCGATAATGAATCCACGCCCGCACGCTCCCTGATTGAAGCGAAAAGCAGCAACTTTGCCAAAATCACCTCCCCCAATTATCAAGCTATACTGATAAGCCAAATCCGTACCTTTCCTGGCCAACCATACGATAAGGGTTGTTAAATTGCGCTGTTCAAAAAACGGCAAAGAGGAGCAGTGAGTCAATATGGAACACAAGGACTCCCTGCTGGCGCTTTCACATCCAGATGGAAATGAAATCTGATAAACTCCAAACAGCCAATATCCATTAATTAAATGGCGTCAATCAATATCGGGAAACTTTTGAATAAACGACATTGGATTTACAAGCGCAAGTGGCCTGCATTTTGCACAAACCCGGCGTATTCATGAAATGGAGAAGTTTGAATTGGTTGCGAATTTAAGATTTTCGTTCAGGTTTTTGGCCGTATTGTCCATGGCTTTGCTTGTTTATTGGCATTCCCCGGCGCTGGCGGAGATTGTCGGCGTGATTGTCGGTGTGGAGGAAGAGGCTGCCTTGGAGGGAGAGGCGCTTCCGGAGGAAAAGCTGATTCCGTCACCGGATTACCCCAACCTTTTCCTCAACCAGGATGGGGAGCTTGTGGACGATCTTGGCATAGTCCTGCGGCTCGCCAAGAACGCAAACCTTTGCATCAAGTGCCACTACGGGAAATCCGAACATGAGAAGCTTATCCTGAACTGGGATAAAAGCAAACACGCGAAACGCGGCATATCTTGCACGAAATGCCATGGAGGCAAACCTGAAGCGGCAGTCCTCGCCGATGCGAAGAAGGAGGGGACTGGGTTTAAGCATATAAAGGACTCCATGACAACCCTGACTGGAGAAAGGGTCAGGCAGGTGGCTTTCGAGTATTGCGGCCAGTGCCATGGGGAAAAGTTCCGGGAATGGGAAGCCGGGGTCCACGGCAAACGGCTTGGACAATGGAATGGCGAAAAGCAGATGTGGGTGTGCATAAAGTGCCACAATCCGCACAATCCGAAATTCAGGAAAATAGCGCCCAAACCGGCGCCGGTGGCTCCTTCCGAAATGAGGACGACCAAGGCCAAAACCTGGTCCGCCAATACCGGCCAGCCGAAATAGGGGTGTGAAAATGACGATAGAAAAGGACAATATGAAAACTGGCGGCGGCGTCGAACGCAGGAAATTTCTCAAGGCGGCCGCCGCGGGGCTTGGCGCGATGGCTTTGCCGGCCTGCGGCTCGTCCGGATTCCAGAAGTTTTTCCAGAGCCATTTCCGGGAGATGAGCCCGGGTGAGCTTGAGACCGTCCTGAAAAGGATGGAGGAGGAATATGGCGCCAAGTATGGCAAAAAGTTCTCAGTCAACGCCGAAAAGCCGATGGAAAACGTGCTGTTCGGCTATGGGCTGGACTTGTCCCGATGCATCGGGTGCAGGCGCTGCGTTTACGCTTGCGTGGAGGAGAACAACCAGTCGCGCGATCCGCAGATTCACTGGATATCCGTGCTCCGCTTCAAGAAGGGAGACAAGTGGATGGACCTGGAAAACTCCACCAAGTACTATAATCCCGAAAAAGTGCCGGAGGAGGGCTACTTCTATGTGCCTATAGCCTGCCAGCAGTGCGAGAATCCGCCATGCACCAAGGTGTGTCCCGTGCAGGCTACATGGAAGGAAAAGGACGGGATCATCGTTGTTGACTACAACTGGTGCATCGGATGCCGATATTGCATGGCGGCCTGTCCGTATGGGGCGAGGCACTTTAACCTCACCGATCCCGGCCTGCCGCCGGAAGAGGCCAATCCCGCCACCCATTACCTTGGCAACAGGCCCCGGCCCCGGGGGGTCGTGGAAAAATGCACGTTCTGCGTCCAGCGGACGCGGCAGGGGAGGTATCCGGCATGTTCGGAGATTTGCCCCACGGGCGCCAGGAAGTTCGGGAACATGCTCGATCCGGAAAGCGAGATACGGTACTTGATAGACAAGAAACGCGTGTTCAGGCTCAAAGAGGATTTGAACACGGTACCCAAATTTTTCTATTTCCTGTGACCGGGAATAGCCGGGCCATGATTGGAAGGAGCGCAGGTTGAAACACAAAGTAAAGAATTTCATGTTGGCCCTTTCGGAGGTCAAGAAAGGGAGCAATCTGTATTATGGCTGGGTGGCGGGTCTTTCGGCTGTCATCCTGCTGGGGGTGATATCGTACGCCGTGCAGATGAGCAACGGCTTTATCGTCACCTCGATCAGGGACCAGGTCTCATGGGGCTTTTACATCTCAAACTTCACATTCCTTGTCGGCGTGGCGGCGGCGGCGGTGCTGCTGGTGCTTCCCGCGTACATTTATCATTTCAAGCCCATCAAGGAGATCGTGTTCCTTGGAGAAATGATGGCCATAACGGCCATTTGCATGTGCATCATGTTCGTCACGGTGGATTTGGGGCATCCGGAGCGGGTTTGGCACATGCTGCCGTTATTCGGTTCGCCAAACTTCCCCCGGTCAATGCTGACATGGGACGTGCTGGCGCTCAACGGTTACCTTATAATAAACGCCACTGTTTTCTTCTATATCATGTACAAGTTGTACGAGGGGGCGGACTATGACAAGATCATGCCCCTTGTGCTGCTGTCCATCCCATGGGCGGTGAGCATCCACACCGTCACCGCGTTCCTGTACAACGGCCTTGGCGCGCGCCCCTTCTGGAACGCCTCCATTCTGGCCCCCAGGTTTCTGGCTTCGGCGTTCTGCTCCGGCCCGGCGCTGATGATCATTGTCCTTCAGGCCATGCGCAAACTGGCGAAGGTGCCCATAGACAACAAGGCCATCTTCAAGCTGTCGGAGCTTATCGCCTTCACCATGGCCATCAACATTTTCCTGCTGGGGTGCGAGGTGTTCAAGGAGGTCTATTCCGACAGCATCCACCTGTACTCGCTCAAGTATCTTTATTTCGGGCTTCACGGCCACAACGGCCTGGTTTTCTGGATGTGGACCGCGCTTCTGTTCAACAGCGCAAGCCTGTTTTTGTTTCTATACCCCAAGACCTCGCAGAATATAAAATACGTCAACGCCGCATGTGTCATGACATTTATCGGCGTTTACATAGAGAAGGGGTTTGGACTGATCATCCCCGGGTTCGTGCCGGACACTCTAGGTGAGATATACGACTATTCACCTTCGTGGGTGGAAATCGGCGTGACGATGGGCATTTGGGCGGCGGGCGCGTTGATATACACAATGCTGTTCAAGTTCGCATACCCCATTTACAGCAAGAATTTGCGGGGCGTGGGGGAGGAGACCGTTTAGACGGAAATCCGGAGCTGAAGGGCGATTCTCCGGTCCGCAGGCCGGCAACGCACTTTTAATCAGCGGCCGGCGCGCGTTTTCCTGTCACCCAGATGTTCGCAATAAAGGCGCTGGAGGCGGCGTTAAGGCCCCAATCGAAGCCGCATCGCATATCAAAGGCTTCGATTGGAATTATCACTCCAAATCCGGCGTATGCCTGACTCTCACCGGATTCCGCGCCTTTACCGAAAATCTCGGCTCCCGGCCTCAATACACCGAAATCATTTTCGATGATATAGCCTGCTTTCCAGCCACGTTCAGGCCTCGCCGGCCTTTCATCGGAGAATCCGCCAGCGTTCATATGCATCGCCCATGACCCCCAATAGACCGACGCCAGGTACACGGCCTCCACTCCCGCGCGGTTCTCACCTTCGAGAGGCGGCGCAATCAATACTTCAACACCCATATTGACAGCGCCATGCAAAGGGACCCATTTCAGGCCCATGCCCATTTCATCTAGCTTTACAGGGGCGCCGCCGTATTTGAATTCCGAGATAATTTCCAGATGCGATGGAAGCCCAACGTTAAACCGGGCCAGGAGGCTGTTGGCGTGGTTTTCTCCGTCATTGTCAGACGAATGAGACGAACCGAGCCTCCATTCAATAGCCCATGTATCCGCGGTGCCGGCGTCAGTGGAATTATACGGCGGGAAAGCGTACGAATTCTGCGCCGCTGCGCATGTCAGCGACATGAAAGTGATAAACACTGGAAACAGACATGAACGGTTTTTAATGGCACTCATGCTCGCCGCCCCATGGCAGACATATGTGGAAACTATCGTGACGGAGCTTGATTATTTACCCTGTGGCGCAATGGCGTCATATGTAAAATCGTCAAACGAGGTGGCGCTGTCCGCTTTTGTCCATACCCCCACGGCTCCGGGCCCTTTTATGCTTTCATCTTCAACCCGCAGATACTCCTTGCCGTCCAAGGTGACGGTGATCGTCTTGCCGGAAAAACTCGCGCCCAAAACGGCCCATTTGCCTTTCTCCACCGTGGCGTGGGCGTACTTGATCAAATGGCGCAAGCCATCCTCCATATAGAACAGCCCCAGGTTCTGTTCAAGAGCGTTGACCCTGGCCACATAATAGTTGCCGCTGTTTTTCCAGCGGAAAATCACGCCCCCGGCCTGGTCCTCCCTGCCGGCGATGGGCTTTACCTTCACTTCAACATGGCCATCTTCGATATGGACATCTTTCTTGACACACCATGCAAACACGGCGGAGCCTGACTGATTCAGGACATTTTGGCGGCTTGGCGCCGTGGGGTCTTCTTTGACCGACCATTTCGTTGAGATCGAGCCGGTTGCCCCCGCCGTCCAACCGGCAGGCGGGGCGCCGGCCGGGACGTTGTCGAATGAATCCGTCTCGCTTATTGCGGCGGAGCTTAAAACAGCGGCAAGGGCGAAAGCAAAAAACGCCATTTTCATGATCTTTAAATCCATGCATTTGTCAAAATGCGGGACAGGAGACCGTCTCCCCCCCTCTTCAATCCCAATATTTTTCTTTTGCCTGGATTGCCGCCGTTCCCTCAGGCTTTGGCCGCTCAACAGGATCGGCCTTCCCAAGCTTTCCTTTTGAGTAGAAGGACCACTCGTAGGCGGCAACTTTCCAAATCTGCTCATCCGACAGCATCTCGCCCCAGGCGGACATCGGATTGTCCTTTGCGTACCCATACTTGATAATCTGGAACCACCGGGCCTCTGTGAGGTTCTCCATGTCCGGCGATTTGGTGAAGTCCGGCGCTCCCTCGAAAAGCGGCTTTCCATCCTTGCCGTGGCAGACATGGCAGGCCACGTCCGGATTGACCACCCCTTCGTACAGCTTCTGTCCCTCCGCCACTATCGCGGCGTTTGTCCACCATCCTTCGGGCATATTCTCCGTGGAGACATGCAACGCGCTTTTCAGGTTCTCAAGATAAGTGACCATCGCCACCAGCTCATCCTTTGAAAGCTGCTTGCCATAGTAGTCGGGCATGGAGCGTGCGACCTTTGGGTTGTCCGCGAAAGGCTTTAGCACTTCCTTGTACGGGTCCACTATGGACTCCGTGATCTTCTCCGGCTTGCCCATGTCTATTTCAGACAGGTTCGGCCCGCGTTTCACCTCGCCCCCCGGGGCGTTGTTGTGGCAGTTAAAGCACTCGAAGTCCTTGAACACCTGGGCGCCGGCCTTGATGACCGTCTCTTTGTCTGCGCCGGCCAGGGAAAGGGTGGCCTGCTTGAGCTTGGCTATCTCGTTCTCCGGCTCATATTGCGGCAGGACCGTGGACGTGAAAAGATACAGCGCCGACGTGCCGGCGTAGAGGATGAGCATGTTGTTCAAGCTTTTAAGCCCGGTGGGCTCGGCCATGTCCGGCTTGAATTCAAGGAAAATGAAAAGGAACAACCCAAGCAGGGCGAAGACTATCATGGTGGCGATGAATATGGGCGGGAACTTTAGCAGGCTGGCGGCGCCCCACAATGTCACAATCATGGCGGCGCCGGACAGCACGAAGTAATATCCAATGACCCTCGGCACGGACGTCCCCCCGGTGGCGGACCGCGCCGCGCCAAAGTCGGACAGGGCGAAATAGACGAGATACGGCAGCGTGAAAGCGGAGAACATCACGCCGAAGCTCGACGGCATTTTGTATATGGTGAAAGTCAGGGCCCAGACCAGGACATTGGCGGCCAAAAGTCCGATGGCCTTTTGTTTGAATTTATTCCTGGACTCGGCGTTCACGGTGAAACCCATTAAAATCGCCTCCCGGCATGCGGTCTTCCTTCAGTCATGCTTTTTCGCCTCCACGTTCACCCGCAGGCTGAACCAGATAATGAAACTGAACACCGTGAAAAAGCCGAGCGTGATCAGTGTGGTCATGGCTCCGGAATATTGCAGCGTGGGCGTGTAGGACTCCAGCGTGGTGTCTTTGACCTGCAGGTAAACGTGGTTGGACTTGCGCACAAGCTCCCTTACGGCGCCCATGAGGTTCATCAGCCATATGTCCGAAAACCCAAGGAAAATAAGGATGTATTGCGCCAGGGGATCCACCTTGCCCCAGGCCACCTGGCCTGTCTTGACCGACCGGTTGTACAGGAAGAAGTTGGCGAACGTGCAAAGGCAGATGATCACCGCCGCAAGGTTCTTGGCCTTCATGAGCGCCAGATAGCCCAGATGCGACGGCAGTTCCGTCCCAATGACCCTCATCCCCGGCTCCGGAACCATTGTCGCGAAATAGTGGCGCGGAAGGAACCAGATCATGGCCCCAAAGAAGATGAGGACATAGTTGACCTTCATCCACCCCTCAAACCTTTCCGCCCCGGTGATGCGCTTCATGGACAGCCACATGTACAGGTTGGAGGCCACAAAAAGAAACCCGACAAGCACCGCCTGCGCCTCGAAATACATCGAAAGCCTGTCGGACATCATGTACATGCCCAGGCTGGCGTCGTACATGTAAAACTCGTAGGCGTAGATATAGCCCATTATCGGCAGCGGGATCATGGCGCCAAGCCCGATAAGGTTTCCGATGTACCCCTGCCAGTCATAGTATTTCTTGTCCTCCACGTTCCTGGACATGAAGTACATGTATGCGGATATGATGCACACCATGTATCCGCCGAAAGTGATGTTGCCGATGAGCCGGTGGAAGTTCAGGGGCATCCATGTGAAGTTGTGGATGTTGTCCCACAGGGTGGGGTTGTCTATTCCCCTGGGCGGCGTGTTCATATAGCTGGACGGAGCGTTGAGGATAAAGAGGGTGAACACCCCCACGCAGTTGAGCAGGAAACCGATTCCGATGTGGGCCAGTTTCTTTGTTTTAGTTCCCGACAGCGGGCCCCAGCTGTAATAGTACATGTACATCAGGATGGTCTCGGCTATGAACGACGCGGGATATATGACAAGCCATATCAGGTCGAACTTGTAGAAAAGGTAGTATGTGATTTTCGGATAAAGCCCGAAAAGAAGCAACGCGAAAGACCCGCCCAGAAGCGCCGTGAGCGAGTAGCAGAACGCGGTGACCTTGATCACTTCCTTTGCCAGACGCTCGTACCTGTAGTCAGCGCTCCACAAATACAACGCCTCGGAGACGAGCACGAAAAAAGGCACGCCAAGTATGAACGAGGCGAAAAGAATATGCATCTGGGCGGCGATCCATATGATAGCCCTGTTGCCCATAAGGGGAAAATCAATGGAAGGCATGTGCTCCGGCACCGGCGGCACCTTCTGCGCCCACGCAGTTTCCGGAAACATCAACGCCAGCCCCGCCAGCGCAACTATGGCTCCGGCGCCAATCGCCATAGCGGCGGCGCTGCCTGCCCTCATCCCGTCCCCGGATTTCATAATCCCCTGTGCATATAAAGTTCCAGCGGCGCTCCGATGTCGAACGGGACCTTTTTCAGGTGCCTGTCCTTGTAGATATACTTGACCGTGGGCGTGTCTTTCTTTTCCGTGTTGCTTAACAGCAGCAAGCCGTCCGGTGTTTTCAGCGGAACATATTTCAAGAAGTCTTCCATGCCGTAAAAGAAAGTCCCCGGCCCTTCCTCCTGATGGCATTTAAGGCAGGGATCAGGTTTATAATAAAACACCGTCTTGACGTCGGACATTGTGGCCCTGCGTTGCGTGATGATGAGGAATGGCGCTTCCAAGTCAAACCAGTCGTCATCCCATGCCGAGCCGGCCGGCGGCTTTAGCACGGAGGCGGGAACCCTCTGGCCGAAAACCGGCGAGCCGCTGGCAGTGACCTCGTCCACCTTGTCGGGAACCATCAGGGCGCGGAAATAGTTGTCCGAATTCCTGATAAACAGCCCGTACCACAATACCCCGCCGAGGAAAACCGCGGCCAGGCCCGCGAATTTTATTTTTTCCATTGGCTCCTCCTGGGTCTGGGTTTGAGGAATATGTTGCTCGGTCCGGTGCCGTGGGTGTCCATGTCGATCATTTGCCGCCCTTCCGCCTCCACCCTCTTTAAAAGCTCCTCGCGCGGGCCGAAATCCAGCGCCTGCGTGGGGCATTTCATCATGCAGGCCGGCTTGGAGCCGCCGGGAGCGCCCGGCTGCCTGTCCACCTTGTGGACGCAGAACGTGCATTTGTCCACCACCAGATAGCCGTATTTGTTCTTCTGCGGCGAAAGCCGGATCGCCCCGTATGGACACGCGAATTCGCAGAACCGGTCCCCGTCGCACTTGTCCGGGATGATAAGAACGCGCCCGTCGGACTCCCGTTTTTCTATCGCCTTCCCCTCCACCGGGCAGGCGGCGATGCAGGCTGGCTTTTCGCAATGCTGGCAGTTCATGTACACCGGGAACAGGGCCGGGTCCTTGCTCTGGTCCGGCCCCATCAACACCACTTCGTTGCGCTGATATTCCGCCCGCACATGGTTCTCAAGCTTGCATGCGATCACGCAGCTGCGGCAGTACATGCACCTTTCCGTGTCCACAAGAAAGGCCATTTGCTGTTTTACCGCCATGGTCCGCTCCTACTTTCCACCAGCGCCGCTTCCGCCGCCAAGTTCCTCGGCCGGGTGCCCGACCTTGTATATCTGCAGGCCGGGATGGGAACTGATGGCGCAAAGCTGCGTCTTGTAGCACACCTGGCCTGAAAGGGTGTCGTAATACGTTTCCGTGAGGTTGTTCACCGAGTCCCAGACGCGACGGTCCATGGCCGTTCTCACAACCTGCTTGAGGCCAAAACCCATGGGAACGAAAACAGTATTCGGCTGAATGCCGTCCCACACCACGGCGGGCCCCTCGATGAATCCCCGGGGCGTCTCCAGCTTTATGTAGTCGCCGCTTTGGACGTTCATCTGCTTGGCCACGTCCGGATGTATCTGGATGTACCTGTCGCCGGATTGCTGCACAAGCCCCCACGCCCAGTGCGTGATGCTGTGGAAGTGCAGGGCGTTCGGGCGGCCGGTGGTGAACTGGAACGGGAATTTTTTCCTCAATTCCTCCAGTTCCTTCCCCGGCGCCACACCGATTTTCACTTTATGCACAAGGTTGCCCCCGGCGGTGTTGGCCACGGTGGGGCTCAAAATAAACTCGTCCAGGTACTGCAACGTCGGCAGGCCGTCCAGATTCTCCGGGGATGTGTAGAAAACGGGGATCGCCGAATGCCCGGTCGGCTCAAGGCGCCCCTGAAGCTCCTTGGTGTATATTTCCACCTTGCCCGACGGCGTGAGAAACCGCTTTCCGCCGAATATGCCGCGCCATTCAGGTTTGTCCAGGTACATGACGGAAGTGCCGGGATGGGAAGCTGTCGGGCAGGGCCACCGCAGCGGCGTGGACATCTTTTCCATCCGGTCGGCGGTCATTCCGGCGGAAGTCTTGTCGTTGGCCGGATTGACCGTGTTCCACAAAGAGCGGGTGTCCAGCCATTCGGCTTTTAAGTTTTCCTTCCAATAGGCGGGAGGATGCTTTTTGTCCAGTTCCGCCATTTTCTGCCCCATCTCTATCCATATCCGCGAGTCTATGCGGCTTTCACCGACAGGTTCGACAACCTTGCTGTTCCAGCGTATCCCGCGGTCGCACCGGCGCATGCCCACCGCCTCCACCTCGTAAAATGTGGTGGTGGGAAGGATGTAGTCGGCGAAATAGCAGTCCTCCTGCGGGAAAAGATTGAGAGAGACGAACAGGTCGAGTTTTTTGAGCGCCTCCTGTGTCCGCTTGTTGCTGGCGTTCTGCGTCATCATGTTTCCGGCGTATATTATGCCGTGTATCTGGTAAGGCTTGCCTGTAAGGACCGATTCCACAAAATAGTCCGGATGGGGCGGAAGCCCGGGTTCCGTGATAGGTTCGGCCCCCTTTATGGGAGGGAGGGTGAGGCCCACCGGGCTGTTGTGAAGAAAATTGGCCCCGCCGCCGGGAATTCCGATATTGCCGGTTATCGCGGCCAGAAAAGCGATAACACGGTAAGTGTCCACCGCGTTTACCTGGTGGGCGATTCCGGCGTTGGTGATTATCGCCGCCGGCTTGGTTGTGGCGTACCTTTCGGCCACTTCCCTTATCGTGGCCTCCGGCACGCCCGTGATCCTTTCCGCCCATTTCGGGCTGTAGCCCTTGCCCAGCACATGGCTTTGAAGCTCGGAAAATCCAAGGACCCACCCGGAAACGAAATTCCTGTCATAAAGGCCGCGTTCGATGACATGGTGGATCATCCCGTAAACAAAGGCCATGTCCGTTCCACACTTTATCGGTATCCAAAGGTTTGCCCCGGCGCCTGTGAACGTCATGCGCGGGTCCACCACAGCCCATTGCGCCCCCACCGCCTGCCTTCGCAGCTGCATATACCCGTGGAGCACCGGATGGGTCTCCGCGTGGTTGGAACCGAGCCATAGCACGAATTTGGAATCACCCAGATCTTCCGTGCCGGTTATCGGATCGGGTCCGTAACCGTTGGTCTGGCCGGTGTTCCCGAAAGTCATCTTGAGGGCAACCCCTCCGCCATCGTTGCAAACGATGCCTTCATGCGTGGTGTTCGGGCTTCCGAAAAGCTCCATAAACCGCCATTGCAGGGCCGGTGTGTCCCTTGTCTGCCTGCCGGTGGCCTTTGCGGCCACCGCCTTGGCGCCGTGTTTTCCCTTTATCTCCAAAAGTTTCGAGCATATTTCCGTGTACGCCTGCTCCCAGGAGATAGGCTCGAAATTGGACGTGGGTTTGTCCCCCACGCGCTTCATCGGTTTAAGTAGACGGTGTTTGTTGTAGATAAGCTGTGGTATGGACTGCCCCTTGGCGCAAAGCCTGCCTCTTTGAACAGGATCGTCCGGCTCGCCGTAAACGTTATAGACCCTGCCCTCCTTGATATGCACATGATGCCTGCAACTCGAAGGGCAGAACGAGCATCCCGATTTCACGACGCCGTCTATTTTCTGTCCGTCTTCAGGCCTGTGTATCACATTTTCGGTGAATGGATAAGCTATAAGCGGATCCCCGACTCTTGCCGCCAGCCCCCTGCGCTGCAGGCTGCTTTTCGGCGCGGGATAGCATCCGGCCCCCGCGGCCATCGCGGCGGGGGCCAGTTTTAAAAACGTCCTGCGGCTTAATTGAAACTTGTCCGCCATCTTAATAATCGCTCCCCGGCATGGATTTCATGCCAAGCCGCTTTTCAAGTATCCATTTTTTCTTTTTCAGCGCATCAGAAGGGGCCATGGAAATCCCCTCTCCGCAAAACGGGGATCCGCCGTTTGAACCTGGCCGCGCTTTCAGGCCAAGCATGGCTCCCGCGATTCCCAGTCCCGCCAGAACAAGCGACTTGAGAAAAAAGATTCTTCGCATCCGCTATCCTTGCTGTTAATGTCCGACAACTATGCGGAAAAGTATCCGTGTGATTTTTTCCACGGACATATAGCCGATGCGGGAACAAATCAGCAGCGCTCTTAATGGTATTCTCGCGGCAAACCCGCCCAATGCCGTCACAGTAAAGAATGTCGCTCCACAATTAATCCCCCACATCATGGATTCAAAACATACGACTTAAAGTCATCAAGCAAATATCAAGCCATGCATTGCCGGATAGCCCGGTTTTCTCAAATTGGCCGGTTCTTTACGAGCATAACATTCATGCGCCCAAGCTTTCACAAGGCCATGAAAAAATATTGCTTAACCTCATTATTTCTTTTCCCGGCGTTTGATTGGGAGGTAATTTCATTGATGTTTCAATTGGTTTTTTTATTTATTTGACCGGTGCGCTTTACTTTATCATTAAAGAGGCGTGTTCCATTTTTTAACACCTTTATTAAAATCCAGTCGCCTGCATCTGATGTTTCACTGATTCAATAGCTAATCGCAACGCTACAGCTGCCATTAAGGTATTGAGGCGTCAACGTTATGGGAGCAAGTCATTACAAGTCGAAAAACCTCGCGTCAACGTTTGACCCGGCCGCGACTTCCGAAACGCCGATGGGGATTTTTATAAGCCCGTTTGCCCCTGAGAGGGCGTGGAAATGGCCGGACCCGTGATATGAGATTCGCCGGGCCGCAAGACGTTCCCCTTCCCATGCCAGCGACACCGGGACGTATTCCTCCCGCTCCGCGTTCTTGCGCTTGAATTCCTTGTCCAGTACAGCCTTTATCATTGGAGCCGGGAGGGCTGGCGCGCCGGAAAAACGGCGGAGCGCCCCCTTTATGAACAGTTCGAAAATTACCGCCGTGGAAACAGGGTTGCCCGGCAGGCCGAAGGCGTATCGCGGGCCGTCCGCCACGGCGAATAGCATCGGTTTTCCGGGCCGGACGCGCACATGGTGGACGAGAATCTTATATCCGGCCCGCTCCAGAACTTTCGGGACGAAATCCCGGTCCCCCTCAGAAACGCCGCCGGAGATGAGCAGGAAATCGTGTTCGCGCCCCTTTGCGGCCTTCGCCGCCAAATCTTCTTCGTTATCCTTGGCGATACCCAGAATAACAGGAGTGATTCCCAATCCTTTCACCTGGGCGCAAAGCGAGTATGTGTTGGAGTTTCGTATCTGGCCCGGCCCCGGTTTTACGGACGGGGCCACAAGTTCGTCCCCCGTCGCCAATACCGCCACCGACGGCAGGCCGCGCACTTCCACAGGATCGGCCCCCACAGCCGCCAGCGCGGCCATCTGGGCAAAGCCGATGACGGCGCCGCTCTTAAGGACGGTGTCCCCTTTGGCCACATCCTCCCCGCGTCTGGCCACGTTTGTCCACTGTTTGGCCGATGCGTTGATTTTCGCCTTTTGCCCAACATCAACATAGCCGCCGGTCTTTTCCACCTGTATCACCCCGTCCGCCCCTTCCGGCAAAGGGGCGCCTGTCATAACCTTGCTCACCTTGCCGCGCGTCAGCGCGATTTGCGGGAAAGCCCCGGCGGGGACATATTCAACGACCTCGTATTCCCCCGGCCCGTCCGGGCTGATGACCGCATAGCCGTCCATGGTCACCCTGTTGAACGGCGGGATGTCCACATCCGAAACGGCGTCTTTTGCAAGCGTCCTTCCCAGCGCTTCCGCCAGGTGGACCATGCCGGTGGACGCGGACTGCATGATATTATCCGCGATGATTTTCAATGCTTCTTCCACGAGGATCATTTTATGCGCCTGCAAGCCGGGTTATTATTTTTTATAAACGATCTGTCCGGACATCATATCCCATCCCCGGTGTCCCCCCCCAAAAATTGGTCCCAATGCCGCGTTGATGCGTTATACTTCATTGCCATGGCCGAGTTCAATAACCAAGCGCTACGCCCAGGCTGCCATGAATATATGGAGGCATGAGCGTTATGGAACGGGAAATTGCGGGCACATGAACGTGGATTCTGACGTTTCCGAAATATTTCATACTCTCTCCGAGATATTCAAGCCGCCTGAAGAAAGTTTCGCGGGCCAGCTGTTTTCTTCGCGGGTCAAGATCGCGCTGGACGGATGGGCGCGAAAAGCCGGGTTCGATCTTGATTGCCCGGCGGTCCCGGAGGGCGCCGCGGTGGATGAATCATCTTTCTTCTCCGCGATGAGCAGAGAGTATTTCTCCATCTTCGAGGGGCCTATGAGCCCTTTCACCCCCCTCATAGAGTCTGTCCACAAACCATGGGATAAAAGCGGCCAATCCTCGCTCGGCCCGCAAACCGGCTATTTTTTCGGCGACCCGGCCATTGACATGATGTCCCGGTTCACGCAGGCGCGGATGGAAATCCCTGGAGATTACAGCCACGCGCCGGATCATTTGTGCCTTCTTCTGGAGTATTACGCGATGATGGGCGGGGATTTTTCCGCCGGGGCCAGGCAAGAATTCCTGGCGGGCCATTTCGACTGGCTCGGGCAGGTGTGGGAGGAGGTAACCTCAAACCCCTCCGCCCTCATCTATCCACCCATGCTCAAGTACGCGATGGGTATCATCGCCGCCGAAACGGCCAGGGTGAGCGGGCTTGCCGGCGGTTTGTAAGGCCGCCATCATCATTTGGCCGGGAATCTGGCGAACGGCGAGTTCTCCATCGCCCGGTCAAGCGCTTCGCCGGTGACATATTTATAACCATTCTCCCTGGCGAATTTCTCGATGAAACCGCGCGCCATCGGGCGGAACGCCTCCGGAGCTTTCTCCAGCCTTTGGCTCGCCTCGGGGGTCCATCCCATTTTCTCCCCGGCGCCGTCCGAAAAGAAGGAACCGAATTTAGCCATGATGCTTTCGTTCTTGCCTGTCCTCCCCTCCAGCATCGTCTTTATGTTTTCGATGACTTCCCGCTTGCGGCTGTCTTTTCCGGATTTGCCCCCGGCCGCGTCCCAGGCTTCCATGCTCAAGCTTTCAAATCCCATTTTCCTCATCCGGCGGGTCACCAGCATCATGGACTCGTCGCGTATCTCAGAGAGGAATTCAGACGTTATCCTGTCCACCCCCCGTTCCCGCGCGCGGATGGGCATGAGCTTGAGTATGCCGGGGCGCACGAAATCAGGCGCGTTTTCCACCCTGGCCCGGGCGTCTTCGTCCCATTCCACCTCGCCGCCTGCATTTGCATTCTGTCTGCGGCCGAACATCGGCGCTCCGGACGGGGCGGGCGCGGCCGCCCGCAAAAGATCGTTGGTGACGGTCTTCGCGGCGTGTTTGGCGGCGTATTCCTCCACGCGCCGCCGGACGATGGCCCGGGCGAACACCGGTATCTTCTCCATCGTTTTAAGCGCTTCGGCCGACCACTCCACAGGCGTGGCGGATTCTTCCCCGAACTTGCTGCGCGTGTCGGCGCATACCAACGGTTCCTCCGCCCCATCTGGCTGATACAGGCAATACGGGTCCTCCCCCATTTCATCGCCGTTGGACGCCAGCGCCCTTGCCCTGCATCCGCCGCAAAGCAGACGATATGCGCAATCGCCGCATTTGCCCCGGTATTCCGGAATCCGGAATTTTTCAAGCTCCGGCGAGTGGCTCCAGACAGACTGGAACCCGCTCTCCCTCAGGTCGCCGGCCTCTATGTCCATATAAGGGCACGGTGTGACCTTGCCGTCCGGCTTTATCCTGCAATAATGGGTTCCCGCCCGGCATGCGGCGATGTATGTCTTCAGCAACGGGTCATCCGCGTTGGACTGGGCCAATATCCGCTTGAAGTGGGGGGCGCATTTGGGGCGGATCATCATGCCCGGATACTCGTTTCGCGCCCGCGAGGCCCATTGAAGTATCCGTTCATATTCTTCCGCGGATATGTCCGCCATCTTTTCCCCCCGTCCAGTGCAGATCAGGAAAAAGATGTTGAACGCCCTGGCGCCCATTCTATGCGCCCACTCGGCTATTATCGGGATTTCCGCCGCGTTGCCCGCTCTTGGCGTGGTTTGAACCTGGATGTCCAGTCCCGCTTCCCTTGCGTTGGCAAGTCCTTCAACCGATCTGCCCCACGCCCCGGGAATACCCCGGAACTCGTCATGACGCTTCGGGTCCATGGAATCTATGCTTATCCCCACGCCGCTGACGCCGGATTGTTTGAGCGCCGCCGCTGTCTTGGCGTCGAGGAGAGTTCCGTTCGTCCCGATAACTGTGATAAGCCCATGCCCCGCCGCGCGGGATGCGATATCGAAAATGTCCGTTCTCAGCAAAGGCTCGCCGCCGGTCAGGATGAGCACCGCGCCGGGATTTACCCGCGCGATCTGGTCCGTGACCGCCAGGGCCTCCTGCGCGGAAAGCTCATATGTGTCCCTGGCGGCTCGTCCTCCCGCGCTTATGTAGCAATGGGAGCACGCAAGGTTGCACCGGGAAGTGAGGTTCCACGATACCGCGTAGGGGATGAAACTCACCTTCCCGGCTCCAGCCGCGCCCGCGCCTGTTTCATCATTTCCGCGGTTATTACCCTGGCCCCGGCGCGCCGCGCCTCCGCCTCCATATGGGCGCGTATCATGTTCCGCACGAATCCAGGCGCGCGGCCGAGCATTTCAACCGCTTCGTTTTCCCACTCAACCGGATCGGAGCGCGGTTCGTCCTTCGGCCTTGGCGTCACCGCGCGGCTTACCAGCGTCACATTGCATGGAGCGCCCCGCAGCAGCGTCTCCGCGTTGGAGCCTATGTCCAGCCCGTCGGTGGAATGGACGCCAAGCTTGCCCAGGATCAGCATGGCGATGTCCTTGCCGCCGAGCCACTTTAGAATCTCGTCGTAAGGCTTTCCGGCCAGAACGATCCCCTCGGCCTCCACCCCCTCGTCAGCGGCCATTTTCAACGCCGTTTCAAGGTGATTGCGGTATATTTTCTCCAGGCCCGAGTCAATTATTTCCTCGTGAAGCTTTTCCTGCTCCTCGAAACGGAACACCTGCCTGGCCTCTTCGGACAGCGCGCCCGCGATGCTTTTGAACGCGCGATAGTGGAAATGGGGATCATAGACTGTCAGCGCGGTTATCCGGCATCCCAGGTGTTTTGCCATGGAGATCGCGGTGGACATCGCCGCGAAAGACCACCCGCTCCCGTCTATCCCGGCCACCACGCGCCCTCCCCGCAACGGCCTGTCGTTCTTCATCACCACGGCGTCCACCTGGATGCGCCGCGTCACCCGTTCGCAAACGCTTCCAAGCTGGGTTGACGTTGTTTCTCCGATCCCCTTGGCGCCCATCGCCACAAGGTCGTAGCCGGAGTTTTCAACGTCCTTTACGATCTCATGGTAATTCTTTCCCTCCATCGTCTTTCGCTCGCAGGGGACTTTGCGCTCCTCGCACTTCTTGCCCAAAATGTCCAGAAACGAGTCCGAGACCACCTTCAGACCTTTTTCGATGAGCGTGGAATGTATCTGCCTTTGCCGGACAAGCTCATCTGGATTCTGGAATTGCTCCGGAAGACCCGGCTCCATCTGTATGAACCTGTTCTCGTGAAGGCGGGCGGCGTAAACATGGTTCCCGGTGACCTTCGCGCCGAAAACGCTGGCCAGGTCCGCGGAAAGGTCCACAGCCCAATCCGAATACCTGGAGTTGTCCACCATCACCAGAATGTTCTTGTACATAGGCCATGTCCTTTTTGATTGAAGTATCGCTTACATTGTAATGACAAGCAATGGATATGCCCAATCAACCCAAAAGCCGCCCTGTATGCGGCGGCAACGCAATGGACTGAAAATCCGGCTTTTATAGTGCATGTTAAGGCGCCGTGATTGATTAGGGGATTTTCGCTTTCTTGCGCTTTGCCAGTTCATTGGAAACCATGCGCCAAAATGGAACTGATTTAGCCGTACGCTTGAAGCATAATCCGTGGCCCTTTAATTCAGGCGCGCAGGACTTTGTAATCCCGTTTCTTTTAATTAAACACAAATTGGAGCGATAATTGCTTTCACAGGCGAGATATGACATGCAAACCAAATTGAGGGACGCCAACGTGAAAAGATATTCGGAAGTGGCGGGAGACGGGGGATCGGGGATACTCGAGCAAGTCGCCGGATGGATGGCGGCTCTAAATAAACGGGTTGAAAAAATCCGCCACATAATCGTGATCGTCAGCGCGAAAGGGGGCGTGGGCAAAAGTTTTGTCACTGCCATGCTGGCAAAAGAGCTTGCCGGGCGGGGTCACCTGACCGGCGCGCTGGACGCGGACATCAACGGCTCTTCGCTGCCATACCTTTTGGACGCGGAGTCCCACCGGGCGTCAATCGGCGAAAACGGCGCCCTTCCCGCCCGCGGGAGCTTCGGCGTGAAAGTAATGTCCCTCGATTATTTCATCGGCCTCGACGGCGCGCCCGTTTCATGGCAGGGCCCGTCGGCCACCTATCCGTGGCTTGGCTCCATGGAAGCCACCGCGATAAGAGAGCTGCTCGCCGGTTCGGACTGGGGCGAACTGGACTACCTGTTGATAGACACTCCTCCTTCCCTCGCCCGGCTCACCGATCTGACGGGGATGCTGCCATCAATCAGCGGGGTGGTGGTGGTGACCACTCCGTCGAAGGTCTCATACCGGGTTGTGTTAAAGTCAATGGAGCGGATTTACGATACCGGCGCGCCGGTGATAGGGCTGGTGGAGAACATGGGCGGCATGGTGTGCCGGGAGTGCGGCGCGCGTTCGCCCGTTTTCAACGGAGAGGACATGGGCGGAGCCCTGGATTACATTAAGCTTCCACTGCTGGGCACGGTCCCGTTCGTCAGCGAAGAAGGCATTGGGGCCGCCAAGGCCGCCATAAGCGGCATTTGCGGTGAAATCATACAGCGGGCCGGCGCGGCCGCGTGAAGGAGGATCCGGATGAAGTTCGTTTGTTTAAAATGCGATGAGGCCATGGCCATAAAATCCGTGAACGGCGACAGCGACGGCTCCGCCGGGATAACGTTCACATGCCCCGCGTGCGGTGGCGGCGCGCTGATGCTGATAAATCCCATGGAGGCGCAGCTTGTAAAGGGGATGGGGGTGCATGTGGGGCTCGGGGCGGCCATGACGCCGCGTGGCCCGATGGAGACAATCGAAAGCTCGCTGCAAAAAACCGCGCCAGACGAAGAGGTGGAGTGGGCCATGGACGCGCGGGAACGGCTGATGCGCGTGCCGGCGATCGCAAGGCCGATGGCGAAAATGGCAATAGAGCGCCACGCGCGCAAGAGCGGCGCGCGGCGGGTCACCATCGAGCTTATGGACGAGGTCAAAAAACATATGTGACCACGTCTTGCTGCTGGAAGCCCCGCCCGCGGGTCAACCGCTTTTCGCGGCGCTCTCGGCCATGGCGGGCATCTTGATCTTGTACCGCTTGATTTTCCTCCATAGCGTGTTGCGTCCGATGGCCAGCAGGTCGGCGGTCTTTTTCTGGTTATAGTTGTTCGACTTGAGTATCTCAAGGATATACCTTTTTTCCAGCTCGTCGAGGGTGATAGGGTTTTGCGCGGCGGCGTAGGCCAGGCTCACCTCCACGCCGCACAGGGATTTTGGCAGGTCGTCCGTCCCGATTACGTTCCCCTTGCACAGCGCCACGGCGCTTTCCACGCAATTTTCCAGCTCGCGCACGTTGCCTGGCCACGGATGCTCCAGCAGCTTGTTCAACGCTTCGCTTGTGAATCCCTTGATGTCCCTGCGCATGGAGGACGCGAATTTTTCAAGAAAATGGTTGCACAGCAAAAGCACGTCCCCCCGCCGTTCGCGCAGGGGCGGAATGCTTATCTCCACCACGCGCAGCCTGTAATAAAGGTCCTCCCGGAATTCGCCGGTCTTGACCATTTCGGCCAGCTTCCTGTTGGAGGCGGCTATGATGCGGGTGTTTATCTTCACGATCTCGTTGGCGCCCAGCCGCTGGATCGTCTTGCTCTGCAGCACCCTTAAAAGTTTTGTTTGCAGCGACAGGGGCATGGACCCTACTTCATCGAGAAACAACGTCCCTCCGTCGGATTCCTCGAAAAGCCCCACCCGGTTGGACACCGCTCCGGTGAAAGATCCCTTGACGTGCCCAAAAAGCTCGCTTTCAAGCAGGTTTTCGTTTATCCCGCCGCAATTGATGGCCACGAAGGGGCCCGACGTGCGCAGGCTGGAGCTGTGGATCGCCCTGGCGATAAGGTCCTTTCCGGTGCCGTTCTCCCCCTCCACAAGCACGGCGACGTCCGTCTCCGCTATCCTTTGCACGACGTCTAGCACGTCGGCTATCTGGGTGCTTTCGCCCAGGATGTTGTGGAACCCGTATTTCCTGCGGAACTCCTTGCGCAGATTTTTCACCTCCGCCACCAGGCTCTTGTGTTCGAGCGCCTTGGAGACGGTGACAAGCAGCTTGTTGGAGTCTATCGGTTTTATGATGTAGTCGAAGGCGCCAAGCTTGATCGCCTCCACCGCGGATTCGAACGAGCCGTATGCGGTGAAAATTATCACCTCGGTCCTGCTGTTCATCATCTTGGCGTATTCGAGGGTTTCCCTCCCGTCGCCGTCCTTCAAACGCAGGTCGGTGAGCACAAGGTCGTATATTTTCCTGTCCAGCAGCTTTTTCGCCTCGGCGACGCCGGAAGCGGTGTCCACGTTATGCCCCTCGTTGCTGAAAAGTATCTGGAGCGTTGTCAGTATTGACCGTTCATCATCGGCAATTAGCAGATTACTCATCGTTCCCAGACCGCTGAATGCATTGTTTCAAGCCTCCGTTATCAGTTGCGCGGCAACAGGACGCGGAAATCGGATCCTTTACCCGGGTTGCTGGTCATTTCGATTTTTCCATTGTGCAGTTCCACGATTCTTTTGACTATCGCCATTCCAAGTCCAAGCCCGCCGCTTTTCTTCGTGTAAAACGGGGTGAAACAGTTGTTAATCTCCTCATTGGTCATCCCCACGCCGGTGTCGGTCACGCGGAAATACACGAAGCCGTCGTCAACCCCGCTTGAGACCTTCAGCGAGCCGCCGTTCTCCATGGACTGTATGCCGTTGATGACAAGGTTCCAGACGATCTGCTTTATCTGGTTTGCGTCCGCGTGGATGGACGGCAACTCCCCCGCAAAATCCTTCACAAGCTCGAAAGGCGCCGCCGACCCGTTGCGGTGGTGCATCGCCAGGTTGAGCGCGTCGTCGAGGATGTGGTTGATGTCGCACAATCCTTTGCGCGGGTGGCGCTCATGGGCGAAGCCGAGGAAATCGTTAAGCGTGGCGTTGAGCCTGGCAGCCTCCTTTTCAATGACCGAAAGCAGGTTTTTGCGCTGTTCGTCGGTGATCTTGGACGAGCCGCTGGAGACAAGCTGCAACGCGGTTATCAATGCGTTCAACGGGTTTCTTATCTCGTGCGCCAGGCTTGCGGCCATCTGCCCCATGAGCGCCAGGTGCTCCTTGCGCTTGAGGTCTTCTTTCAAAATGGCGTGGGTCGTGGTGTCCAGCGAAAGCTCCAGGGCGCCGATCACCTGGTTGTCCGAGTTGTGGAGAGGCGCGGCCATTATCTGGAAAGTCCGCTCATCGCCGCCGGACACCGGCTTTTTCGATTCGCAAGTGATTATTTCGCCGTTGAGAAGCGCCTCCTTGGCGGGGCAGGAGGGGCAAGACGTGAAACTTGAGTCCCCTTTATGGAGGCATCTGCTCCCCAACGTGTCGCCGAACCATTCGGTGTGGATACGGTTCTGCCAGATGACCGTCATGGTGGTGTCCACCACGATCATCCCGGCCTGCATGCCGTGGAGGATATTGTCCAGCTTTTCCTTCTCCAGCCGAAGCTCGCTTAAGACAGAATCGTAGCGGCCTATGATGGCGTTGACGAAATCGTTGAACCGGGCGATCTCGTCCTTGGTCGAATAATGGCTGATGTGTATGTCGTCCAGAACACTTGTGCGCATCTGGCTTATGCGGTGGACCGTCCTGTCTATCGGGCGGAGTATCCGGATCGCGGCAAGATAACCGAGCAACGCCGCCACCGAGGCCAGCGCCACGCTGATGCCTATCACTTTGAGGCGGAGCTTTCCGATGGTCGTGACGTACTGCCTGTCGGACACGCCGGTGACCACGGTGCCTATCCGCTCTCCGTTGATGGCGATGGGGGCCGCCGCCACGAACACCCTGGACCCCACCGGTTTGTTATCAACCCGAAGCTCCACACCCTGAGGCATTTCACCCGTGGAAACGCCGGGAATAACCAGGTCCGACCCTATAGGATACTCCAACGGATTCGAATGGGCGGCGATTTTTCCGGCGGCGTCGAGTATGGCGGCGTATTCGATGAAGTGCAGCCCTTCGAAAGGAGCCGGAACAACCCGCGTGGCGTCACGCACGGCGTTGTACATTTCCCATGTGTCCTTGCGGATGAGCGGAGTGGCGCTCCTGTTGGAAAGGTTTATGGCGGTGTGGACGGCGTTGTGCTTAAGCTCCACTTCAAGATATTTCAGGCTCTCCTGGTAGATGAAAAGCGACAACAGGGCGGAGCAGGTAAGAATCGAGCCGATCAGAAGGAAACTTATTTTCCCGCCTACAGGGGCGTCAAACCTCAGTCTCTTCAACGGGGAGATCATTTCGGAGAGGCCACTTTTTGAAATGACACCGACCTGCGCATCCTGCGGATCGAATCATAGTCCGAGTCCTTCATCCGCTCGAATTTCTCCAGCGCCATCGAGTTTAGCGCCGCCCGGCCCTCCGGGTCGTTATGCAGGGTAAGAAAAATATCCTGAATGCGCGCTTTAATCCGCTTGTCCAGTCCGGGCCTGATCACAAACGGGGTGAACGGCATGAAATCCGACTTCTGGATTATTTTGGTCTGGGATATCAATTCCGGATGTATTTTGCCGACCCATTCCCAGACATAACTGTCCACGTTCGCGGCGTCCGCAAGGTGTGAGGCCACCGCCTCAATCGAGCTTGAATGGCTGTATGTGAAGAACCGCGTCTTGAAAAACGACTCCGGAGTCTCCTTTATCCTGCTCAAATTATACACAGGCACAAGAAATCCGGAATTGGACATAGGATCCGAAAACGCGAATATCTTTCCGCGAAGGTCTTCCAATGAAGCGGCCTTGCTGTCCTTGTGGACAATGAGGAGCGATTGGTAATAAGGCTTTCCGTTGAAAACGGGGGCGGCCAAAAGCTCCAGCCCGAATTTTTCATGGTCAAGAACGTATGGCAGGCCGCAAACAAAAGCCACGTCCACCCCGCCGCTTTCAAGAAGCGAACTCATCTCCTGGTAAGATTTTCGGTAGATCGTCTCCACCGGAATGTTCAGCCGCTTTTCGATAATGTGGATCAGCTTTTTATGCGTCGCCACGTCCGACTCAACCGCAACGGCCGTCAGCCCGAACCGCAGCCGCGTCTTGCCGCCGTTTTCCTGATTGTCCGCCCATGCCTTGGCCGGCGTCAAAAGCCAGCCAGCCAGGATGGCTGCAAATGCGAGCTTAACCATCAGACATGAATTGTGTCTTGAAAAAAAGAGTTTAGGCCACCAAACCTTGTTTGAATACTCTAGCATAATTCCTCGCGCAAGAATTAAGTACACAGCAAGCATGGCGCCACCATGCGCTTAAGATGGGCGTTATTGTGCGCTTTAACTGAGGGAAAATCAGGTGGTTATAACAAAGGATTGCTAGGTTAATTAGCAATAATTCAACAGTTCAATAACTGGCTCCAATTTGGAACGCGAATGTTCCAATGTCGGCCCCCAATCTTCCCATATTCTTAACCTGAATTGACATCCACCTCGTCAATACCTGCGTTATTAAAGCCGCGTTCCGCGATTATTCGATGCGGGACACAATTAGGCATCCGTATTGCTATATGGGCTTTGGGGGTATCCATGTAGTCATCCCTCCGAATGGGGCGCGTTGTTACAGGGCTTTGAGTATTCCTAGTAACAGGGGAAAAATTATGGCAAAACAGATGGTGATGGTAATTGACTTAAGACGTTGCATCGGGTGCCAGGCTTGCACAGTCGCCTGCAAGACCGAGAACAAGGTGGGGCTTGGGCGGTGGAGGACAATGGTCCGCACGTATGAAAAGGGGCAGTACCCGAACGCCAAGAGGTATTTCTTCCCCACATTGTGCAACCAGTGCGGCAGTTGCATGAAAGCGTCGAAGAAATCCGGAGGCGACATGTTCTTCAAGAGGCCGGACGGGATAATTGATTTCGACCAGGCCAAGGCCAAGAAGGACGCTTCCGGCGTTTATGAGGCGGCTGCGATCGAGGCATGCCCTGTGGAGGCGGTGTCGTGGGACAAGCACACCGGCCTGCCGGACAAATGCAATTTCTGCGCTCACAGGGTGGACGCGGGGCTTATGCCCGCCTGTGTGCAGACCTGCATAGGCAAGTCCCGTGTTTTCGGCGACTTGAACGATCCGGACAGCGAGGTGAGCAAACTTATCGCGCAAAACGGAGTGGCGCAGGCCAAGGAGAAGGAAAAGTGCCCCGGTGTTTATTACATTGGACTGGACATGTTCTTCTCCATGGGCATGGAAGGCTTCCGCGAGGTTACTCCTGCCGAATTCACGTCCGGCAAATACAAGATGCAACAGGCATAAGGGGGAGACGAAAAAATGGAATTCAGCAGAAGAAGATTTCTTCAATTCGGCGCCGCCGCCGGCGCGGCCATGGCCGCCACGGGCAAGAAGGCCCACGCCATGGAACTTACTCCCGGCGGGAAATCGGTGACAAAGAAAGGTGTGGAGCGCAAGGCCGTGCCATACACCTGCATGACCTGCAACATAGAGGACGGCGGCATCGCCTATGTCGAGGACGGCCGCATTGTCAAGCTGGAGGGCAACCCGAAGCAACCGGGCAACCGAGGCCGGCTTTGCGCCAAGGGGAACGCCGGCTGGCAGCACGTCTATGACCCGGAGAGAATACTTTTCCCGCTAAAGCGCGCAGGCAAGCGCGGCGAAGGGAAGTGGAAGAGGGTGTCTTGGGACGAGGCGCTCAACGAAGTGGCCGGCAAGATCCGCGATCACATCAAGAGCGGCAAGGAGCGGGACGAGATATGTTTCAAATGGGGCCGCAACCGGACCCATGGTTTCATAGACAGGTGGATGAACGCCCTTGGATCATCGGCCACCATGAACCACACCTCCGTTTGCGAATCTTCAAAGAAGATCGGCATGCAGGCCACCTGGGGGCCGGACATCGAAACGCCGGACTTCGCCAACACCAAGTACATCATCAACTTCGGAAGCAACATTCTGGAGGCCGCCTATTTCCACAACCCGTACGCGCAGAGGATCATGGACGGCGTGGTGGGGAACAAGGCGAAGATGGTGACGTTCGACGTGCGTCTTTCCAACACCGCCGCCAAGTCCGACGAGTGGCACCCGGTTTTCCCGGGGACCGATGGCGTGATAGCGCTTGCCATGGCAAACGTGATCATGCAGGAAGGGCTTTATGACGCCGAGTTCATAAATGACTGGGTGAACGTATCGGCCGGCGAACTGAAGTCCTATCTGGCGAAATACACGCCGCAGATGGCGGAGGGGTACAGCGGAGTGAAAGCGGCGGACATCGCCCGCATCGCCCGTGAATTCGCCATGGCCAAGCCGGCGACCACCTACACCTACCGCGGGCCTTGCAAGCATATGTACGGCTCGTACAACGAGCGCAGTTGCATGCTGTTGCCGATCATCACCGGCAACGTTGAGCGCAAGGGCGGCTATTGCCTGCCGCGCGGGATGGGTTGGGACGGCGTTGAGCCAAACCCGCCGAAACCCAAGGGGCACAGCCTCCTCCACCAGCCTCACGATTATCCGCTGGCGGGGCACCATGTGAGCCATCACGTTCCCTTCCTGATAATGGAGGGAAAGGCGAAGGTGTCCATATGGATGGATTATTATGACAACCCCGCGTACTCCTTCCCTTCCTCCCATGTGTGGAGGAAGATTTACCAGGACGAGAAGATGATCCCGTATTTCGTCACTTTCTCTCCGGTGATCAGCGAGACTTCCCAGTACGCCGATATCATCCTTCCGGACGTCAGCTATCTGGAGAGGCACGACCCGGAGAACATGCCAAGCGACCTTCTGCCGTGGATAGGGATCCGCCAGCCGGTTGTCAAGCCGTTGGGCGAGTCCAGGGAGTTCCGCGACGTGATACTCGACCTTGCAAACCGGATAGATCCGGACGGCAGCCTGGAGATAAAGAAGTACTTCTCTTATGGCACCACCGAGGACTATATGCACAAGCACTTTGACAACGTCAAGGGGCTAAAGGAAGTGGGCGGGTATGAATACCTGAAGAAAAACGGCGTGTTCCCCGATTACGGCAAGTTGGATCCGGCGGACTACAGGTACTACAAGGACGGCAAGCTTGTGGAACCGGAGTATGGCCTTCACATGAAGGAGGATCCGAAAGGTGTGGAGGTCAAGGGCAAGAAGAGGGCCGGTTTTGGCACCCCTTCGAAAAAGATCGAGATAAAGAGCGATCTTTACGCCAAGGCCGGTTTCAACCCGATGCCAGTGTTCAAGGAGCATCCCTGGCACTGGGAAAAGGGGAAGAAGAAGCTGAAATCGGGCCAGATGATCCTCACCACTTTCAAGTGGAACGTCCATACCCAGGCCAGGACCTCCAACCTGCCGCTGCTGTCGGAAATTGTCCACAAGAATCCCGCGTGGATAAACTCCAAGACCGCGGCGAAGCTTGGGATCAAGAACAACGACCTTGTGAGGATCACCTCCGGCGTGGGTCATATGGTGACCCGGGCCAATGTGACCGAGTCCATCCATCCCGAAGTGGTGGCGGTGTCCACCGCCGTGGGCCACAAGGTGGGCGGACGGTTCGCCACGGCCAACAAGGACGCCAAGGCGCACCAGTGGGCCGGGGACGACGCGGAGCTCAAGCATATGTGGTGGGATGACGCTGGCGTCCATCCCAACGACATCATCCCGGTGAGCACCGATCCAATCGGCGGTTCGCAGGGATGGTTCGACACGGTTGTCACTGTGGAGAAGGCTCACAAGGGGGACAAGTATGGCGATGTGGTGGCCGATTTGAAGAAGGCCGTGGACTTCTACAAAGAGACCCTCACATACAACGTCGCCGGGCCAAACCACAAGAAGGTACATCCGGAGCTGGCGTCCAACACCGGTACGGAAAAGAGCCGTGTGGCAATGAGCAAGGGCAGAAAGGACTATAATGATTTCGACCCTGTCATTGTCTAGGCCTGGCGGTCTGGCTATGTGTGGCTGATTTTATTCCCTGGCCGGCGGATTTTCCGCTGGCCAGGGGCTTTTGATAAAGGTTGTGAATTTATGTCGGACGATACGATTGAAGAGCTTGAGTCATTACGGAATGTTTACCTGATATTAAGCGATTTGCTGATTCGGGAAGTTGACCGGGAATCGCTGGCCCTTCTCAGAAGCGGTCAGATGCCGGGATTCCTGAAAAATATCGGCGTGGACTTGTCTCCAGGGGAAGGGGAGGGGGACGAAAAGCTGCTCGATGAACTTGCCGCGGAATACTCCGCGCTCTTTGTCCAGCCGGGTTCGGCCCCGCCGTATGAGTCCGTGGCGTTGTCCGGCCGGCTTTTGGCGCCTGAGGCTGACAAGGTGGAGATAACATACCAGAAGAACGGCTTTGATTACAGAAAGGCGCATCCAAACATCTTCCCGGATCATGTGGCCATCGAATTGGCATTTATAGCCTCCTTGCTGGAGGCCAGGTCAAAAGAGATGAAAAACGGGAACAATGACGCGGCTGGCGAGCTTGAGGGTGAAAGGATTTCTTTTATTTCAGCCCATCCCGCCAAATGGATGAGGGATTATTTCATTAAAGTATCGTCAAAAGCCAAGGCTCCTTTTTATGCCGGGTTGCTCGATTTCGCGGGGGGATTTATTGAAAGCGAGGCCGATGAGGCGGCGGCGAAGGGCGCGCAGGCCGCCGCACGGCCATGATATCGCCATGAACGAGACTGACGCGGCCGCAGGCCCGGCCGCCCTTGCGGTGAATCCATCGGCCTGCATAGACGCCAGGTCGGAAATGGCGGCATGCGCAAAGTGCGCGGATGTATGCCCGGAGGAATGCCTCAAGGTGTCCGGCAGGGCCATACATGTGGACGAGCCGGCCTGCGTGGAGTGCGGGTTATGCGCCGCCGTTTGCCCCTCCTCGGCGATCACGCTTGGGGCTTATCAGGAAGGGCGGATAGGCGATATCCTGGAAGCGGAGCTTTCAAAATCGGAAAACGCCGTCCTGTATTGCCGGAAGTCGGCCCTGGATGGCCATGGTCACTTCAAATGCCTCGGCGCGCTTACTGGCGCGAGGATGGTCAATCTGGCGCTGTCCGGGGCCGCTTCCATAACGTTGAAGGGAGCCTGCGGCGAATGCGGCATTTATTCCGGCAAGGCGCAAATCCAGAAGGCCGTTGACGCGGCCAATTACACCCTGGGCAAGATAGGAGCCAGTCCGGCCGTCGTTTTCGAGCCGGACGCCGGGAAAAGCGTGGAGCGGAAGAAAAGCGCCGAGATATCCTCCCGCCGGGGTTTCCTGGCCGGTTTCGCGCGGATCGCCGTCAAGCAGGCGGTTTCAAAAATCAGGATTTACAATATCGTGGCGGCCCCAAACGGATGGCTTGCCCCGATCCAGACGCCATCGCGAAAACGCATGCTAAACAGGAACGTGAAGGCGGCCGCCGGCGAGCAGGCCGTATTCAGCGAATCAGAATCACTTTTCAGGATGGTGGAGGTCGCGGAAAACTGCTCGCTTTGCAACGCATGCTCCGCATATTGCCCCACCGGCGCGCTTGCAAGGAAAGATTATCCAGACAGGATAGCGATCGAATTCACCGCCGCCCTGTGTGTCAAATGCCACGGGTGCGCCGGGTTATGCCCGGAAAAAGCCATAAGTTACGCGGAACAGTTCAGCGCTTCGGCCGCCCTGGCTGAAACGCCGCAGACAAAGGCGGAGAGAGGAAAATCGGAGTGCGTGTCCTGCATGAAGCCGTTTGTGCCTGTTGAAGACGGGCAAACCTCGTGCAAGGCGTGCATGAAGGTGGACAAGTTCCAAAAACATCTTTTTTCAATGTATGTATCAGAGAGGAGGAGTCATGAAAGCTAGATTTTTGGCGGTGATCATCGCCGGTTTTTTCATGGTGGCAGGATACGCCGCCCTTGCCTCGGCCAAGAATCCGCAGTATTCCGGCAACCTGGGATGCAAATGCCACAAGGCGGAGCAGGACGAGTGGGCGAAAAGCCCGCATGGAAAGGCAATGGAAGCCCTTTTCGCGGCCAAGCGCACCAAGTCGCAGAATCTCGCGCTTAAAAACGCGAAGCTCGATTACAAAAAAGATTATAACAAGGACGACAAATGCCTGAAGTGCCACGTGGTGGGCTACAGCAAGCCTGGCGGCTACGAAGATGAGAAGAGCGCGGCGGACCTCATAGGCGCGGGGTGCGAGATGTGCCACGGCCCCGGCTCGGAATACAGGAATCTCCATAAGGAAAAAGAGGAGACCTTCACAAGGGCCGAGGCAAAGGCCGCTGGCGCCACTTATGGTTCCGATGACTCAGGCGTGTGCCTGAAATGCCATGACAACAAGGATTCACCCTTTAACGCCAAGACGGACAAGAAGTACGCGTTCAACCATGGCGAGATGATCAAGCTTGAGAAGGCGTGGCACAAGGTGTATCCGCTGAAGTTCAAGCATTAAACCGGCGAACATTCAAATCAGCCGGCGGCCTGACTTTCAGCCGCTGGCGCGGATTTGCCTTCCGGACGCCTTTTGTCACCCCTATGGTTCGCGGACCCGCTGAAATTAACTCACGCGGGACCGTGCGGCAAAAGGCGTCTTTTTTTTGCGCGCATCGGGTGTTAGCATGTTAACAGGCTGAACGGATGACATTGCCATGACATTTTTCATAGCGGTCCTTCTTGCCGCCTACGCTCTTGGCATGTGGAGCATGCTGACCCACTGGAGCGCCCTTACGCCGAAATCACGTAAAATCACGGCTTTTTTCACACTGGGCCTTTTCCCGTTTTTATGGGTGATGGCGGTGGCCTACCAGGACCTGGAAAGGGTCAAGCATGTGGGCTTCTGCGAAAAATGCCACACCATGCGGCCATTCGTGGACAACCTGAAAAGCGAAAACCTGGAGCCTCTCTCCACGCTGCATTACCAGAACAATTGGGTCCGTCAGGAGTCAGCGTGCTATGAATGCCACACGTCATACACGATGTTCGGTCCGCTGACCGCCAAATTCAAGGGGCTCAGGCACCTGTATGTTTATTACGTCCAGGGAGGAGAGGGGGCTCCGAAACTTTACGACAAGTACGACGCCCGGCAATGCTTAAGGTGCCACGGCCCGTCGCGCCGCTACCTTAAAATGAGGAAGCATACCAGGGACGAAAACCTTCTTAAAGACCTGGTGGAAGGCAAGCGCTCTTGCATAGAAAGCGACTGCCATTCGCTTGTGCATTTGAAAGAAACGGGAGCCGCCAATGACAAGGGGTGAAATGGCCGTAACTGTTAAAATGCCCGCCGGCCGGCGTGGCGCCGGAGCGGGAACATGAACGGACTGGACAGGTTGATGAAAATGGCCGTGATCTTCAACATCGCGGGAGTGACGCTTCTTTCGATCTCACTTTTCGTGGAAACGCCGTTTCAACTGACGTTGACGATGGCAGGGGGCTGCGCATCGGCGCTTATCGGCTTTGGCATATGGGTCAAGATGGTGATAGACGAAGCGTTAAGCCGCGGCATGCTTGAGTAAGGCGCCCCGGAAACGTCGGCAAAACTGGCTCCCCGGGGGTGAAGGAAGTGGGCAATGGAGAGTGAAATTGGCAGCCTGTAAACGGCTTTTGTAAATTTAAAAGTCCCTGTCCGGACTCCTTGCATGATATAATGCATTCCATTATAATATAAACCATGATAATGACGTTTGCCTGCAAACGGACCGAGGTATTTTTCCGAAGAGGAAAAGCTATGGGATTCCTTTCTGGACAAATCCGGGAGATCGCGTCCAGAAAGTTGCAGATGCTCCATTTCGCCGCTGAAGTGATCGACCTGAGAGTTCCGCCGGGCAATCAGTTGGAAACGTTAAAAGGAGATCGCGCTGGGCAATATAGTATCAGGATCAACAGGCAGTATCGAATATGCTTCCGGTTCGAGGGGGGCAACGCCTACGACGTGGAAATAGTGGACTATCACTAGGCCATAAGGAGACAAGAGAAATGATCGGATTGAAAGTCGAACATCCGGGGATCATTCTTCGGGAAGAGTACCTGGAGCCGCTGGGCATCACGCAAACCCAGCTCGCCAGGGAAACCGGTATAAGCTACCTGCGGGTGAACGAGCTGGTCAACGGCAAACGGGGAATCACCCCGGACACCGCCATGCGGCTGGCCCGATATTTGGGAACATCGGCGCAGTATTGGATGAACTGGCAATCTGCCTTTGACCTTCAAAAAGCAGAGGCCGAGCATCACAAGGAATACGAGAGGATACCCGTTTTTGCGCAGTAGGCAGACCGCCTTTTGAAAATGAAATAAAACGGCATGCGCTGGATGATTTCAGCCGTATTTTGAAAAAGAATTGCGCTGAGAGAAACGAAGTTAATCTTGCGATGGCATGTAACGCCGTAATGTTCAACAAGATAAGAATGGCTCCCCGGCGCGGACGCTCGCCGAAAAACAATCACACTGATTTTCCAGTTCTTGCATTGGCAAGAGAGGGGGAAATGGTAATTCGCAAGCACCTTTAACCACGACAAAATATACCATTCCTGAATCGTTTGGTGTATCGTATAACCATGTTAAAAAATCCATATGGAAAGTGTTCTGGCGCCTTCCAAAATGATTGCGGAGGTAGATAAAATAATGCCTCAATTTGACCGGATCACTCAACAGCCGGAAGTTATGGGCGGCAAGCCCTGCATCCGCGGGATGCGGGTTACTGTCGGCATGATTGTCGGCCAGATAGGAGCCGGCCATAGCATCGAGGATATCCTCAAAGACTACCCATACCTTGAACGCGAGGATATTTTTCAAGCCATCCGATATGCCGCATGGCGCGCCGAGGAACGGGAGATCATGCTGACACAAGCATGAAACTGCTCGTTGACATGAACCTGTCCCCGCGTTGGACGGGGCTTTTGAACAATTCTGGATTTCAATCTATTCACTGGTCGGCGGTTGGGCCATTCAACGCGCCTGATTCGGAGATCATGGCCTATGCGGCAAAGAACGGTTTTGTCATCCTGACTCACGACCTGGACTTCAGCGCGATACTTGCCGTTACCCATGGAGAAAAACCAAGCGTTGCGCAAATACGCGCCGATGATATCAGCCCGGACGTAATAGGGATTCTGGTTATTTCCGCTCTTAAGCAAATGGAATCCGAATTGGAAGCAGGGGCGCTGTTGACCATCGAACCGGAACGCAGCCGCTTGCGCCTGCTGCCGTTGAAAGACAAATAAGGCTAATAGCTAATAAGGTTTTTCAAAGAACGGCGCCATCACCAGCGGTAAATGCTCCAGAATTTCAAAGTGCGCGGGCATTTTTTGGAGAGCAACGAGAGCTGCATATATATCATTGAATAGCAACGAGATATCAATGGCTCCCCGGGAAAGTAGGAAATGGGCAATGGGAAATTGGAGTGATAATTAAAAAAAAGACAATCGCGTAAACCGGTCATAATTTCCCGCCAAATTGTGGATATACGCTCGAACACTAGTGTCCCAACGTTAGTCGAACAAAAACAGCTGATTGTCTGAAACCGGCTGAAATCCGTTTATGACAGTTTCCGCAAGCAGTTGATCCAACGGGGTTTTCTCGAACATTGTGAGGCTCAGAATCTGTAGAATTTCG